>NZ_LGQU01000173.1:0-36708 GCF_003115935.1 Azospirillum sp. TSH20 | reverse complement strand
GGGTGGAAGTCTGCCAGATCAGGAGGTGGCTGGGTTTTGGACGCCGATCACCCCCGAAACTGGCCTACTGTTCCACGCCGATGC
Organism: Azospirillum sp. TSH20; assembly: GCF_003115935.1. Lineage (NCBI taxonomy): Bacteria > Pseudomonadati > Pseudomonadota > Alphaproteobacteria > Rhodospirillales > Azospirillaceae > Azospirillum > Azospirillum sp. TSH20. Next base: position 36,624 of record NZ_LGQU01000173.1, on the reverse strand, counting down.
ACAGATTGCGTCGATGCGCAGTCAATATTTTTCCCGTTCCGAGTAGCGTTTCTGTGCAGGATAACACATATATCTTTGCATAATTCAACGCCGATCAAAAATATTGAAGTTATATTAATTATTGATTGACATATTGCAACTTGCGCACTAGCTTTATGGTTATTGTTCGATGGGCCTGAAACTACCGCGGATTTGTTGGTGCAATTGTTTTAATTTCTTGTCTATTTGAGATCATGCATAAATTCATCAGTGCTCTAATTGTTTAGTATCTGTGCGTTAACTCCATGCTCTCCTTCCATGAAACCCGGCGGGGCGAGGCTTGGCTAAAAGTTTCGCTGGCTGGGATCATCGTATTGGGAGGAGGCGATCATGATGTCGGCGGATGAAGGCACGGATCGTCATTGTCAGGACATTCCCCGTATGGATCAGGATGAACAGCAGCGCATACGGCCCGGCCCTTTGGCGATCGTCGGTATCGGTGCCTCGGCAGGTGGCCTCAAAGCCATCACGGCCCTGCTCAGAGCGATACCGGCTGACAGCGGCTTGACCTTTGTGGTGATTCAGCACCGGATTCCGAACAATGAACGATTGCTTGCAGACCTGTTGAAAAATGTGACGGTGCTGTCGGTCCATACGGCTCATGACGGGATTCCGCTGGAGGCCGATCACATCTATATCGCTCCGGCGGGTCGGTTGCCGACCATGGAGGCCGGCCAACTGCGCATCCGAGAATCGCAGCAGTCTGTCGACGCGACCCTGCCCATCGACATCTTCTTCCGCACACTGGCGACCGACCAGCAGGAGAAGGCGATCTGCGTCGTGCTGTCCGGTACCGGCGCCGACGGCACCAATGGACTGCGTTCGATCAAGGAATGCGGTGGACTTGTGGTCGTACAGGATCCGACGACCGCCGACTTCGACGACATGCCGGGCAGCGCCATCGCCACCGGCATGGCCGACTATATCCTGCCGCCGGAGCGCATGCCTGGCGCCATCGTCGATTTCGTTCACCAACCCTATATCGGGCCGGCAACGGTTCAGAAGACTGATGCGCCGGACGGCGCACTGGACGGCATCCTCGATCTGCTGAGTGCACACACCAAGCGCGATCACAAGGCTTACAAGCCGCGGTCGCTGACCCGCCGCATCGAGCGGCGGATGGGGATCCACCATATCGCCGATATGACGGAATACCGGGCCTTTCTGGGCACCCACCCGGCCGAAATCGAACTGCTGTCCCGCGACATCCTGATCAGCGTGACGCGCTTTTTCCGCGATGGTCCGGCGTTCGACATCCTGGCCGGAGAATACATCGTCCCGCTGGTGCGGAACCAGCCGGCGGGCAAGCCGATCCGCGTCTGGGTCCCAGCCTGCGCCACGGGGGAAGAGGCTTACTCCATCGCAATCCTGTTGATGGAGGCCTGCACACGGTGCGGCGTATCCCCCGGCTTCCGGGTCTTCGCAACCGATGTGGACAATCGGGCGCTGACCGTCGCCCGCACCGGTCTGTATCCCGAAACCATCACGGTCGACGTGTCGGTCGAACGGCTCGCCCGCTTCTTCACCAAGGCCGAGGACGGCTACAAGGTCGCCAAGCCATTGCGCGATGTGGTTTCCTTCTCCCAGCACGATCTGCTCAGCGATCCGCCTTTTTCCAAGCTCGACCTGATCAGTTGCCGCAACATGCTGATCTATATCGAGCCGGACGTACAGAAGGCCATCTTCGCCCTGTTCCATTTCGCCTTGTTGGATAATGGCGGCCTGTTCCTCGGGACAGCGGAGAACCTTGACACGCTCTCCGACCTGTTCGCACCTCTTTCAAAAAAATGGCGCCTCTACCGGAAGATCGGTACGACGCGCAGCAGTGCGATGGCGGTCCCGCTGACGGGCGGACGGTCTGCGGTCCCGGTACCGGCACTGCCAACCCCTTTGCGCGGCACCAGCCCGGCGGACATCATCCGACAGGCCCTGCTGCTTGAATACGCGCCGGCGGCAGTTCTGATCGACGGGCTGCATCGCATCCAGTATCTCTTCGGTCCGACCGGCGATTTCCTCGACCTGCCGACGGGAGAACCGCCCTGGGATCTGACGGCGATGGCACGCGGGGAATTGCGCCTGCAACTCCGCCGCGCCGTCGCACAGGCGCTCGCCGTGCATGGCCGGGTTCAAATCTCCGGAATTCGGCACAAGCGTCACGGTGTTGTGGTGCCGGTGACCGTTCTGGTCATCCCGGTGCGTTTCCCACGGACCGGCAGCGACTTGCTTCTGGTGACATTCACGGCGGACCACGCTGTACCAAGCACGCCGGTCGCCGAGACCGCGCCGCTGCCGATGGAAATTGACGGAGTCGAACAGCTCGAAAACGAACTGCGCATGACCCGTGAGGAGTTGAACGACACCATCGAAGAACTCAGCGCCACCAGCGAGGCGCTGCGGGTCGCCAACGAGGAGATCCTGTCGATCGGGGAGGAGTCCCAGTCGACCACGGAGGAACTGGAGACATCCAAGGAAGAGCTGCAATCCCTCAACGAGGAACTCAGCACGCTGAACTCCCAGCTGCATGAAAAGGTCGACGAGCTGGAGGCGACCACCAACGATCTGGGCAATCTGCTGAGCAGCACCGACATCGCCACGGTCTTCCTGTCGTCAGACCTGCGGATCAAGCGTTTCACGCCGTCGGCGACCCGGCTGTTCGCTCTGCTGCCGCAGGACGCCGGCCGCCTGATCACCGACATCGCCCGACATTTCTCCGATCCTTGCCTGCTCCCCGACATCCGGTCGGTGCTGTCATCCCTGATGCCGTCGGAACGCGAAGTGTCGACGGACGACGATGCGACCTTCCTTCGCCGCATCCAGCCCTACCGGACGCAGCAAGGCCGGGGGGAGGGGGTCGTGATCACCTTCAGCGACGTGACGCCGCTGAAGCGCACCAGCCTGGCCATGGCTCTGCAGGCCCGCCAGTACAAGCTGATCGCCGATCTCGGGCGCAAGGACCTCATCGGAGCGGAGGGCTCGGAGACACTGACGGAAGCGGCCCGTCTGATTGCCGAAGGGCTGGGTGCGGACGGCGTCGCCATCCTCGGTCCCAGCGAGGATCCATCGGGCCGGCGCACCGGGGACGCTGACGATCTGGTCCTGCTCGGCAGTGCCGGCCTCTCCGTTCCACAGGAGCCTGCCGTCCAGATCCCCAGCGACATGTCGACACTGGTCGGACGGGTGTTCCGGTCCCGGCAGCCGTCGATCGTCGAGGATTTTGCCACCGATCAACGTGTCCGCTCCTCCATGGCGCTGTCGGGCAGCAACTTCGTCAGCGGTCTGTCGGTTCCCTTCGGCGCCGCCGCACGCGGACCATTTATTCTCGCGGTTCTGAGCCGCAAGGCCGGACGGTTCAACGATGCCGACCTGGAATTCGTCCAGGCCATCGCCAGCGTGCTGGGGCTGGTCATCGAACGGGCGGGGGTGCTGCGCACGGCGCGGGCTGAGCGCGATTTCGCCCAGGCCATCGTCGACACGGTCCGCGAACCGCTGCTGGTGCTGGACGAGATGCTGCGGGTGGTCGGCGCGAGTGCGGCCTTTCACCAATCCTTCGCCACCACGCCGGACGGCGTGCTCGGCATTCAACTGGCCGAGACGGCCGGCGGTCTGCTGGCCGATCCCGAACTGCGCCGGGCACTGGAACGGATCGTACCCGATGGCACGGTCATCGATGCGCTGGAACTGACCATCGGTCAGGGTGTCGGCGACCAAGGCGCCGAGGGACGCCGCACCCTGCTGCTGAACGCCCGCCGGCTCAATCAGGCGGGAGGGCTGATCCTGTTGGCGATGGAAGACGTCACAGAGCAGGTGCGCGTGCGAGAAGCCCTCGCCGCCGCCAAGGCTGCCGCCGAACTGGCAAGCGCCAGCAAAACCCGATTTCTTGCCGCTGCCAGCCACGACCTGCGTCAACCGGTCCAGGCCCTGCTGATGTTCCATCATCTGGTGGCGATGCAACCGCAGGGCGAGGCGGCGGCAAAGCTGCTGGTCAGCATGGGCAACGCACTGGGCGCCATGACCGCCATGCTCGACGACATCCTGGATGTGTCGCGCCTCGACGCCGGCATCATCCATGTGACGCTCCGGTCATGTCCGGTCCAGACGGTGATCGATTCGCTGTGCGCCGAGTTATCGCCGTTGGCCGAGGCTGCCGAACTGACATTGCACAGCGTTCGGACCAGCCTGTCGGTGCGGAGCGATCCCAAGCTGCTGGAGCGCATCCTGCGGAACTTCATTGCCAACGCGATCAAATACACCGACCAGGGTCGTATCCTGGTGGGTTGCCGCCGTGCCGGGCCGAACCTGCGCATCCAGGTTTGGGACACCGGACGCGGCATTCCGCCGAACCAGTTGGCGTCGATCTTCGAGGAGTTCCATCAGGTCGACAATCCGGAGCGTGACCGGCGGCAGGGGCTGGGGCTGGGACTCTCCATCGTGGATCGCCTCGCCGCGCTGCTCCATCACCCGATACGGGTCAAATCGGCGCCAGGGCGGGGATCGGTGTTCGAAATCCTGGTTCCGTTGGCCAGTCCGGACGCTTCCCTTCCGAAGGACGAGGAGATAGCCGTATCCGACGGCGGCAACGGCGAGCGGGTGGTGGTGATCGACGACGATCCGACCGTTCTCGACGGGGTCGCCGCCTTCCTCCATGAATTGGGCTACGATGTGGTGGCTGCATCCGATGGCGACACGGCGGTGGAGCGGTTGGGGAACGGGGTACCGGATTTGGTCATCGCCGATTTCCGGCTGAAGGGCACAGAAACCGGATCGGCGGCAATCCGCCGGCTGGAGCGGCATTTCGCCGCCCGGCTGCCCGGAATCCTTCTGACCGGAGACACCTCGCCCGCGCGCATCCGGGAGGCGAGCGCCAGCGGCTTCCTGTTGCTGCACAAGCCACTGAGCCCGGAGCCTTTGCTGACTGCCATACGACACGCCCTGACGGACCGGTCCGTGGAGTCGGGAACCGCCTGATGATCCTCTACCCGGATCCTCTGCCAAGGCTGGTCAAGCAACTCAGGGTTCCACCTCATCCGTCCAGATCTGGAACCCTGCCAACTGAACACCTCGATAAACCACCTCTGCACGCGCGTTGAGGGCAGCGAAAGACCCGCGCTCGTGGAAAAGAAGCGTTCTTTGGAGACTGAAATCCCGATTTAGCCCAAAAAATGGCGGAAATATGCGGCGCTATCGGTGATATACGTGCGTAGTTCGCTTCTCAAGCCAGATCAGACGTCGGAAATTGTACGCGAGGTTGGCGATCCAGAACTCCACCATTGCGCGAGCGAGGCCGATGGTGCAGCCCCGGTGTCGGCCGCCCCTTCGGCTTTTCGGAAATGCACCGTGCTGCGGCGTCCCGCCTCCGCGATAGCCGCTTTGTTGGCTTCTGAACGGTAGGCGCTGTCCGCCCACACCCGGCTGTCGATGTTGATGTGCGACTTGTAGCCTACGAGCCGGCGCAGGACGTCCCTGGACACGCTGAGCGCCGGTCCCTCGATGACTGGCTGGCTGCCGCCCGCCGGAACGTCGCTGGAAGGCTTCGCGTCCGGGCTTCGGAGGACTTGGCGGCCGTACGGGCGCAGCATAATCGACTGAGCTGACCTGAATATCGGGGACAGCTCAGCGGTCGTCTTCAAAATTTATAGGCGATGCATCGCTCGACTGACGGCATTAAACATCTACCGGCGGCAGAGTCAATTCTCGGTGGCTTCGCGCCCCCGCAACCAAAATCACTGAACGCCCCGGATCGAAAGAGCCGGGGTGTTTGTGCGTTTGGGTCTTGCCCATCCGGGCGGCGCCCTCGCAGACCACCAGCACGCCGGCCAGCTCGCCGTGCAGGTCGGCATCCAACCCCGCGCCGGCGGGGGAGGGCGTCAGGACGACGCGGTCGATCATGATCCGCACCATCTCCATCGCGTCGGCGTTGTACTCGCCGCCAGTAAGAGCAGCTTCCAGCGCTTCCACCTTGCGGCGGTAGAGGTCCGACAGCTGGGGGTGCAGCAGGACCGCCGGCAGGTCGGCGTCGGGCTTCTCGGCGGTGCGCGCATCCGCTCGATCTTGTTCGGCAGCGTGCGCTGTCTTTTTTCCGCGTCACGCCGTGACGTTGGAAGAACCGGCACACGATGCTGGGCAGTGGCCGATACCCCACCGTCTCGTCCAGGCGCTCGGCCACCTCTGCCAAGGTCAGATCGGGCTTCTCCCCGATCGAGCCAAGGATGAGGTTCCGATGCTCGTCGAACCGATGCGAGCGGACATTGCCACCGCGCTTGTCCGGGCTCAGGTCGCCGCGTGTTCGTGCACGGGCAAGCCAGCGGATCGCCGAGGAAACCCCAACCTCGAAGCGCGCCGCGGCTGCCCGGCAAGACGCTCCAGCCGCAACCGCCTCCACCACACGCCGTCGAAGATCGACAGACAGGGCTTTCGACATTCAGACCGGCCTCCTTCAACCAGTCCGAAGCTTGAATCACAAATGACCGCTCGTGGGAATCCCTCGATTCAGATGCCGGTCAATCCGCCTCTAGAATGCCAGTCGGGTGTCCAGCATCAGGATGTGGGCCCGGTCCGTCAGATCGCCGCCGTTTGCCGCACCGCCCGACAGTGTCGAGCGGACATAGTCATACTCCACCCCGGTGGTCAGTCCGGGGGCCACGGTCCAGGTGACGCCGCCCTGCCAGATGTCAGCCTTGGCGGGCGTCGTCATGGTCGCCACGTCGTTGCCCAGCGCGCGCATGTAGTTGGCGGCGAACAGCAGCGGGCCGCTGATATACTGGGCGCCGACGATCAGGTTCTGCTGGTCGCGCGACTGCGCGATGCCCTTGGCATAGCCGCTGTCGCCGCTGTAGGCGTAGCTGACGCCGACCTTCGCCGGCCCGTAGCCAACATTGGCGCCGACATGGATGGAATTCAGATCCTCGAAGGACTGGCTGACGATGCCGTCGCTCTGCCGTACCGCCTTGCCGGTCTGGTAGAAAGCGCTGGCCTCCACCGTCACGTCACCGAACGCGCTCTGGAAGGCGGCCCCGGCTTCCACCACGTCACGGAAGGCGAGCGCATCGCCCAGGGCATCGACCTTGCGGCGGTTGACCGAAGTGTTGGAATCGCCGGTCCGTGGGGTGTAGGACACTGCGGCCTGCAAACCGCCGAAGCTGGGGCTGATGTAGATGAACTTGGTCCCAGTATCGTAGGACACCAGCGTGCGCAGGCTGGTCGCGGCCAGCGGCAGGGCGGCATAGGTGGATGAGCCGTAGAGGAACAGCAGGCCGTTGCTGTCTGGGCTGCCGGCGATGCCTTCGGTGTTGGGGCCGATGATGCCATATTCGTCCGACAGCCCGTTGATCACGCCGGCCTGCACCGTGCCGAAGGCGCCGTTGGCGTACAGATAGGCGCGGTCATTCTCCACCGTCCGGCTCGACACCGACGGATCGCCGTTGCCCGAGACTAGGCGCAGCCGGGCGCCGTATGTCAACCCGTTGTCGGCGGTGGCGGACGGGGTGACGGTCAGGCGCAGACGGTTGGCGAACTCGGTCGATCGCAGCCCGTCGTCCTGCTTCTGGCTGACATAGGCGCCCTGGAAATAGGCATCGCCGCCGATGGTCAGACTGAATTCGGCCTCGGCAAGGGCCGGTGCTGCCTGGAGCGCAACGACGGCGGTACCGGCCAGGGCTGCGGTGCGAAGGATGGAGAAGGAGGGCATCGGGCGCATGGGGATGGTCATTCCAGGAATGGGCGGCGTTGGATGGGTGGCGTTGAATGGGACAGCGGGCGTCAGGCGGCGGGCTGGGCTGCCGGAAACCAGCGTCGGCCGAAGGAGGTAAGGTTGTCGTCGGTCAGGCGGGCGAGGCAGAGGATCTCCACGCTTTCGGCCCAGCGCGGGTTGAGGCGGCGGAATTGGGCGACCGCCGGGCTGTCAAGCTTGGCCTCGCTGATGGCGCGGGCCTCCTCCGTCAGGCCGTAGCCCTGCCATTTCCAGTCGATGGTGCCTGTCTCGGCATCGTAGTAATGGGCGAAGCATTCGCGGCCGATGTGGTCGCGAAGGGCCCGGTCCATTCCATCGAGTGTCTGGTCGGCATTGGGTGTGTGGCGGATGAACAGCATCGGCATGTAACGGTAGGAGCGGTAGCCGACCGCGCTGTAACTCCAGTACCAAAGCCGTCCCGACCGGTCGGCGCGTGCCCGGTCGATCATTTCGGAAACCATTGCGCGCACCAGCCCGTTCGATCCCCAGAAGCGGCGTTCCAGGATGCAGTGGGCGGTGTGGAAGGCGCCGACGGCGGTGCCGGCGATGTCGACCTCCTGGCGGTAGACCGTGGCGAAGCCGACCAGTTCGCCGGTCTCCGGATCTTCCTGAAGGACACAGTGGTCGAGGTCACCCAGTTCCTCGTTGAAATAGTCCTCGCCGTAGCCCTCGAACCAGACGCTGAGCAGAGCGAACATCACCGCCCGCCGCTCAGGCGTCAGGGCGGCGGGTTCGACGATGCTGGTCCGCAGGGGGTGTTGGGACGCGCGCGGCGTCATGCCGCTCCTCCGGACAGGTAGCTGGCGGCACCGGCGTCGCGGACATCGGCGCAGATGTCCTCGTAGTTGCAAGTGATCTCCTCACCCGCGGCGATGGCGCGGCGGGCGACGAACATCCGCCAGTCGCCGGGGTCGGCCCGGCCGATGGACGGTTCGTCGTCGTGGTTGAGGAAGCGGGCGTCGTCCCCTGGCAGGAGGACGCCGACCCCGTCGATCACGCAGCCATGGAAATCGGCCAGCCGGGCGACCTGCGGGAACTCGTCCAGCAGGGCGTCGTCGGGGGCGAAGAGGCGGTCGATGCGGGCATCGAACCGCCACACCGGGGTGCCGGCCGCGACCGACTCCTCGGCGAAGAGACCCAGCCCGTGGATCGGGCTGGCTGCGAGGCGGGTGGGGATGAGGAGCGGCATGGCGTTTCTTTTGTTCCCGGCGACCCAGTGATGCGTCAGGCGGCAGCGGTGGCGGCGGGAGCCAGCGATTCGTCGAACTCGAAGCTGGCGGCGTCGTCGACGAACTGCTCCTCGATGGTCGTGCGCGGCTGCTGCAGGCAGACGCCGATGTAGTCGGCGAAGCGCGGCGGCGGCGCGAAGCCTTCAGCCAGCAGGCGGCTGTTGTCGAAGGCGATGTCCTGTGCGGTGAAGCGGTGGTACTTGCGTCCGCCGGCGGCCATCGTCCGGTGCAGGATGTCGCGCTGCGGGAAGGCGAGGCGATAGGCGCGGTCGAAGGGCTTCCAGCCTTCCGGACCCTTCGGGTCGAAGAAGCTGTAGGGGCGGGTGCCCTCATGGCCGTGGCTGGTGAAGGCCGCTTCGAAATCGACCCAGGTGGTCCGGCTGCCGATGCCAGCGGAGATATGGTAGAGGTTGTGCTTCAGGTCAGGCTTGCGCAGCAGGTCGTGCAGCCGGGCCGAGGCCCAGTCCACCGGCACGATGTCGATGAAGCCGTCGGGCGAGCAGGGCAGGATTCCGGTCCGGTCGACCAGACGGAAGAACCAGAAGATGCTGGCGCTGGGGCGCACGCCCAGTTGGGTGTGGCCGACGACGATCGACGGGCGGCAGACGACGATCGGCAGGTCGGGGAAGCCGGCGGCGAGAGCGCGCTCGGCCGCCGCCTTGCTGCGGGTGTATTCAACGATGTGTGGCGTGTCATGGCCGGGGGCCGGAGCCTCGCTCACCATTTCCAGCCACGGCGTCTCGCCGCAGCAGAAGGCGGTGCCAATGTGCAGGAAGCGCTGGAGATGCTTCATCCGGCGGGCACGGGCGGCCAGCGCCAGCGTGCCGTCGACATTGATCTGCCAGACCGAATGGCGGCTGTCGAAGGAGGTGTCGGCGGCGACGTGGACGATGTGGGTCACCGCGTCCAGCCGCGGGTCGGCGCTGGTCGCCAGCGATTGCAGGTCGCCCGGCAGGATCTGGCACAGGCCGGCATAGGCCTCGGCCGTGGCGCTGTCGACGCAGCGCGCAAGGTTGGCGGCGAGGCGGGCGCGGCAGGCGGCTTCGTCGGCGCCGCGGATCAGCAGAAGGCAGTCCGCCGCGGTCCCGTTCCGCACGGCGTCGAGGTAGAAGGAGCCGCCGAGGAAGCCGGTACCGCCGGTGAGAAGGATCATGGTGTGCCTCTGTCTCGCGTCTGAAGGGATGGGGGCAGGGGGAGAACGAAGGGAGGAAGGGAACCCGTCTCAGGAAGAGGTGGGGAGGAGATCGGGGGCAGGAATGCCGCCTGGGGGAACCGTGGTGATGAGCTGGCGGATGCCGCCGCGGTCGACTTGAAGCTGGACGTCGGCCGCGTCGAAATAGGCGTCGTCGTGGGTAACCGCGATCACGGTGATGCCGCGCGCCTTCAGCCAAGGAATGATCTCGCGGTAGAACTTGCGCCGGAAATAAGGCGACTGGTCGGCCGCCCATTCGTCCAGCACCAGCACCGGCTTGCGCTCCAGCAGGGCGGCAATCAGGGCGAGGCGCTTCTTCTGGCCCTGCGACAGATCGACGGTGGTGAAGGCGCGGCCGTCGATGGCGACCTTGTCCGACATCTCGAGCAGGTCGAGAAGCTCCTCGGCGTAGCCGTCGTCGAGCGTCGCCGCCCCGTAGAGCTGGCGGGTCACATGGCTGTCGGAGAAGACCACCGCGAAGCGGTCGCGGTGGGCGGCAAGTCCGTCCGGCCCGACCGTCACGCCGTCGACCGATAGGCTGCCGCGCTGGATCGGATAGAGCCCCAGCAGCATGTGGATCAGCGTGCTCTTGCCGGCGCCGTTATGGCCGGTGATGAAGACGACGCTGCCGCGCTCGACCGTCATATCCACCGGGCCGACGGTGAAGGACCCCGCGCCGTCGCGGCCGGCATGGCGGAAGGTGGCGCCCTCCAGCGCGATGGTGGAGAAGCCGTCCTCCGATCCGCTGCCGCGGCCTGGAGCCACCGCCTGGGGCGCCGCCTTCAGCTCCGCCTCAACCGCGAGGTAGGAGCGGGCGGCGGTCTCGGCGGCGATATAGGACGGGTAGGAGGCGACGATGGTGATGACCGGATAGGCGATGAAGGCGGCGGCATGACCGGCCAGGATGACGGTGGCGATGTCGGTGTTGGTCACTGCCGGCAGCAGGAAGATGATCCCGGCCAATGCCGCGTAATAGGTCAGTTCGCTGATGGTGAAGTAATGGCTGTACTCCGCACCGAAGCGATGGCGTTCCTTGCGCAGGGTTTCGGCGCAGGATGTTGCGTCGGCCAGCGCGTTGGCGGCACGGCGGCGGTTCAGCTTGCATTCCCGCAGGGACTGCAGGATGTGCTCCGACCGTTCCGACAGGGCGCTTTCGGCCTCGTGGATCGTCTCCGACATCAGTTCCAGCCGGATGACGGAGCGGCCGATCAGGATGCCGCCGACAACCAGGAAGCAGAGCACGATCAGCACCGCCGCACCCGACAGGGTGGCGAGGTACAGCAAGCACAGCAGGATGGCGGCAACCGACTGGAAGCTGATGACCAGGGTCGGAACCGCCTGGGTCAACATTTGCAGTTCCGCTCCCGCCACCTGGGCGAGGCGGGAGGGGCCGACGGCCATCGCGTCCGGCAGATCGGCGGCCACCGCGCGGCGCAGCAGATCGACGCGCAAGAGGGCAAGGGCAGCCTGCATGCGCTTGGACGCCGCGTTCATCATCCAGCCCTGGGCAATCCGCCACAGGAAGGCCGACAGCAGGAAGACGATCAGCAGCCGCTGCAAGCCTTCCGGATCGTCAAGCGCCAGCAGCGCGTCGTTCAGCGAGGTCAACAGGGCGAGGTTGAGCGCCGCCGCCAGCACCGCCAGGAGCAGCAGTGGCTGCATGTTGCGCAACGCCTCGCGTCTCAGAATGCGCCAGAGATCCATCGCCGCCTCACTTCGACTGGATCATGTCGAGCAGCTTGGACGGCGACACCTTCGACAGGATTGGCGCCGATGCCGCGGTCTTCGAGCCGTCCTTGGCCCCCTCCTTCGCCGGTTCGGGCTTGATGGCGGGGGTGGGCGCCGCCGGATACGCGGCTGTGGGAGCGGACTCGCCGCCGGTGTTCAGGCTGGGCATCTGGGCGACCGGGGTCTGGCCCGGCGTCCCCTCACCGCTCAGCGACGGCAGCTGCGAAACCGGCGGCACGGCGGTGCTGGTGGGTACCGAGGTCAGCTTGGCGTTCGGCGACGCGGGCGGTGCGCCCGGCATGGCGGCGGGAGTGCCGGGTGCCGGCGTGCCGTTCTGGCCGGAGGCGGCGTCAAGGATCAGCGGAAGCCCGCCGCTGGCGGCGTTGCCGATCACGACGATCTTGGCGTTGGGCGAGTGGGCCAACTCCAGCGTCGCCTCGATGCCGCGCCAGCGCAGGTAGTTTTCCGTCAGGTTGGCCTGCACGGTCTCCTGGAAGGCGCGGATGCCCTGGCCTTCCAACTGCTTGCGCTGGCTTTCGAACAGCTCGCGCTGCAGGCGGAATTGGTATTCCTGCGCCGCCTGGTCCTGCTGAATCTTGCGTTCGATCGACGCCATGATCGCTTCGGGCAGGGAGACGTTGCGGATCAGGATGTCCTGGATCAGCAGATAGCCGGTCTTGGTCCGCCCGTCCGGCTTCGGCACATTCTCCGCACCGATCAACTGGGCATACATCACGCGGTCGGCGACCTGCTCGTAGGTTTCGGTCTGCACCCGCAGGCGGCGATGGGCATACAGCTCGTCCGCCTTGAAGCGCGACACGATCTCGCGCGAGACCGATCCGACTTCAGGCACCAGCAGCACTTCCAGGTAACGCGGGCCGACATTCTTGTGCAGGGCGGCCAGCATCTCCGCATAGGGGCGGTAGCGCACCGTGATCTCGATGCTGACGTTCAGGCCGTCGTTGGCGATGGCCGAGTAGGAGCGCGTGTCCTCCTGCAGGCGAAGGTCGTAGATCTCGATCTTGTCCCACGGGAAGATGACGTGAACGCCTTCGGGGAGCGCCGGCGCCATCTGGGTGCCCTGGTGGAAGCGCTTCCACAGCACGCCGCCATGGCCGGCCGGAATGAAGACGACGATGGACGGGGCGAAATAGAGGAAGATCAGGATCCCGACCAGCAGTGTGCACAGGAGGGACCGGCGGTGTTCGTCGTACCAGTGGGCCAGCAGCGCGCGCAGGTGCGACTTCGGCTTCGGCAGCGCATCGGCGTCGTCGATGGTGAAGGCCTGGTCAGCCATATCACGCGGTCTCCTGCAAGCAAGCCATGGCCGGGCCGACGGCGGGGCCCATGGCGGGGCGGGACACGGCCGTTGCGGCCGGCATGTCCATTCGCCCGTTGTTTATTTCGCCGCAGGTCATGCGGCCGTTGGTCATTCGAATGGTGACGTCGCAGACCGACGACACGTCGCCGTCGTGCGACACGAAGATTACGGTGCGGCCGAGCGACCGCAGCTTACCGATGATCTCGTTGGTGAAGCGGATGCGGAACTCGGCGTCCTGGTCGGAGGTCCATTCGTCGAGGATGACGACCGGCCGTCCTTCCGCCACCGCGACCGCCAGGGCGACGCGCCGGCGCTGCCCCTTCGACAGGTCGCGGTTCAGCATGCCGTCGCCGGTATCCGGAACCAGATGGTCGATCTTCAGATAGGCCAGCATCTCGCGGAACAGCTCGGCGTCGAAGCCGGGGCCCTGCGGCAGCCGGGTGAACAGGTGGTGGTCCTGGAACACGGCGCAGAACAGGTCGCGGTAACTTTCCAGCCGGTCGGTCTCCACCGGCTGCCCGTCGAGCAGCACCTGCCCTTCGTCAGGACGAAACAGCAGGGGGATGATGCGAAGCAGGGTGGACTTGCCGGATCCGTTGGAGCCGACGATGCCGACCACGCTGCCGGCCGGGATGGTCAGGTCGACCGGACCGATCACGAAGGGTTCCGGCCGCAGCCCGGCGCGGTAGGCGAAGCTGACGCCGCGCAGTTCGATGCTGGAAAAACGGCGTGGGGCGCGGGCGGTGCGCGACGGCTCGTATTCCATCGCCGGCATGGTGGCGAGCAGTGCCGTCAGCTGTGCCGCCGCATCCTCGGCCGCCACATAGTCGGGCACGGCGTTGAGGAACTTCGACAGCGGGCGGGCCAGGAACAGGATGACCGAGGTGACCAGCGGCAACTCGGACGCCGACATCGCGCCCATGCGCGGGAAGACGAAGACGAAGACCGCCGAGAAGCCGATGATGATCGTCGCGATCCAGGAAAACAGTTCGCCCAGGTTGCGGCCGTGGCGGCGCTTAAGTTCTTCCCAGCGGGCGACGTCGACCTCCACCGCCTGGGACAGCTCGTCGCGGCGCGCCTTGCCCAGCTTGACCTCGGCATTGCCGCCGACCAGTTCGGAGAAGCCCTGGAGCATCCGAAGCTCGGACTCCTTGGCGGCGCCCAGCAGGCCGCGGGTCCGCTGCGCCTCGCGCACGTACCAGCCGCCGACCAGCACGGCCGCAACCAGCAGTAGCGTAGCGCCCACGGTGGACAGCGTCCAAAGGTAGAGATAGGCGACCGCGGCTACCAGCATCATGTTGGCGGCGATCGACAGGTTGGGCAGCAGGGCCGCGATGCGCTCCAGATGGTGATTGCCCAGGTCGAAGGACCGCTTGGCCTGCAAATCCAAGATGTCGGCGTGGCCGCCTAGCGTGACGTGGCGCAGGAACCGCCGCCGCACGTCGGCCAGCGCGCTGAAGGCGGTGGTCAGCGTCAGGGAGACGAAGCGCTTGCCGAAGGCATAGGCGACCAGCAGCGACAGGCAGAAGACCAGGAAGGGGGTGTCCAGCACCTCGCCATGCATCCAGCCGTTCAGCTCCGCGCTGAGACTGATCAGGCTGATGAGGTTCGCGGTGGCGGCGATGCAGCCGGTCAGGACCAGCCGGGTCAGAATACTGCGGTCGGCAAGGCCGATCAGCGGTAGCAGATAGGACGGCGGCCGGCTGGGGGGAGGAGTGCGCTTGCCCATAGACCGGTCACTCCGCCAGCCAGTTGTCGAGGATGCGGGCGATGGTGCCGTTGTCGCGCAACTTGACGAAGGCGGCCTGCAGTCGATCCGCCTTTTCCTTGCGCGCCTTCGGAAGCGCGATGTAGCGGGGGATCAGGCCGGCGGGCTTCGGCAGCACGCGCACGTCCTTCAGCCGGCCGTCCTGCTTGGCCATGTAGTTCAGCACATGCAGGTCGCCGATGATGACATCGACCCGGCCCAGGATGAGGCGGCGGAAGTTGACCACGTTGCTGCTGGAGGCAAGCTTGTCCAGATAAGTCGCGGCGTCGAAATCGGGCGCGTAGGAGAAGCCGTCGACCACGCCGATCCGGTAGGGGGTGAGATCCTCCAGTCGGTCAAAGGTGATCGTCGATTCCTTGCGCACCATGAACACCGTGGTGCCGGTGCGGAACGGCCCAATCATGTTGTATTGCGCGAAGCGGGCGGGTGACGCGATGAACTGGAAGCCGATGTCGGCGGTGTTCTCGTCCATCGACTGCACCACCTCTGACCAGGACAGCGGGCGGTGGACCGGGGTGACGCCCAACTCCTTCAGCAACGCGTTGACGATCTCGGTGTCAATGCCGGTGCGATTGCCATTGAAGGAGTAATTATAGGGCGGGAAATGGTCTTCCGACGCCACGGTCCAATATTCCGCGTTCGCCGGGAAGGACATGGCAAGTAGGGCCAGCAGGCTCAGCAGCAATGCCGGAAACAGCGGCCGGCGTGGCCGTGCTGTGGGATGGGTGAGGGTCATGACTGCGGTCACGCCTTCGCCTGCTTCTTGCGACGGGAGGTCAGCAGGATCATGACGAGGAGGGCGCCGGGCGGCGTTAGAACCACCGCCAGAAAGGCATAAAGCAGGAAGCCGCCGCGGCGGCCGATCCCCAGGAACCCGACCAGCAGGCAGAGACCGATATAGATCAGCTCGAACACGGCGATGCTTCCCTCTTTACCCGGCGTTCGGTCGTTCAGGCCTTAACCGGCCTTCTGGATCGGCTGCTCGTCCATCTGCGGTGCGGCGGCCGGGGCGTCGGCGGCCTGACCCTTGGCGGCCTCGAACTCCTTGCGGAAATACTCGCGCATCGCATCGATATCGAAGTCGAGCAGCGTGCCGCCGGTTTCGAAATGCTGGGCAAACACCTGGCCCAGAGCCCGGGTCGCCGCCAGCGACAGCGCCGGCATCACCGCCACGCCGAGCGCGGTGCCGATGAAGGGGACCGCCTTGACGGCGGAGCCCAGGACGCTGGAGCTGAGAGCCCCCGGCATGACGCCGCCCAGCAGGGCGCCGACGATGGCGCGGGTCCGCTCCTGCGCGAACTCGACTTCGTAGAGCTTGGCGAGCTTGTGGACGAGGTTCAGCTGCGCCGCGCTAACGGCGGCGACGTCGGCGCCCGGAACGGGGATCAGCCCGAAGGCGCCCGAGGCGTAGCTGTGATACTTGATCAGGTCCTGGGCACGCTTCTTACGGTCTACCATGATCCGAAGCCTTTCTCGGGTCGGGAAGTGTTGATCGGTGGTGGATATTCCGATGCGAAACACACGTTTCCATGCATCTCGCATCGCCGAGCCGAGCTTCCTGAGGGAAAGCAGCAGCCTATCGTCAATTGCAGACGCAGCGATTGACAAACAAATGGCGTATGCTGCTCAGGGGCAGCGAAGAAATTAGCAAATCGTGATTAGATCTTTTCTGGCAGGATCTTTAAGCCTGCCATAGTGGCTTGAGCTAACTTACTGATACGTTTTTATTGATTAAAATCGTATTAAGTCTCAATTAGGGTCGATGAGGTTTTTTATAGGATATTGGATCGCCTTGTTGCGGCTTGTGACGAAAAATATCATTAGTTTTTCTTGTGGTCACTGCATTGTGCTACCTGGAAGGGAAACGGAACGGCAGGTCGAGCGTTTTGGCCGACAGAGACGCGCGCGATCCGGCGGCAATCGACGCGGTCATGAACAGGATTGTGTCGCGTGCCGGTTCGCCGCCGATGGTCTGGGTCGGCAAAGCGATGCGCAGCAAGACGCCGTCACCGGTAGCTGAGGAGGGAGCCGACCGGCTTCTCAGCAGGCGGAGCAGCGCCCAAGGGCCGCGTTCCACCAGGGTCAACGTGTCGCCCGCAGCGGCCTCGGCCTCGCTCGCCATGGCGCTTTTCGGCCGGTAGGGCGAACCGGAGGCCCAGCGGAAGCTGATCTGCAGCGGCTGACCGATCTTCCAGACCAACTGCTCGGATCCGGTGGAGGCGCCGACCGCACCGGATTCGGAACGGACGGACCAATCGATGATATGCTCCGCCCCAAGCTCTTGGGCCCGGTTTGTGCCGTAAGTGAAACGGACCCTCACGGGCACATTGCGCGCGACCGTGTCGAGCAGCGGCCGCGCCGCTTCCATCTTCTCCAGGAAAGCGACGAGTTCGGGCGTCGCCGACCTCGTGATTGCGGGCCGGTTCTCATCAAGCTGTTCGAAGAAGCGGCGGACCTCCTTAGGATCGGCATCGGGCGCGCCGCGGGCGAGGTCGGAGCGGACGAAGGGGAAGCGGCCGGCCAGCGATTGGGCGAAGATTGCATCGAGCGTCATCACTGCCGCGCCCGGCTCCGGGGCAGAAACCCCGGCGGACGTGATCGGCAATGGCGGCAGCCGGGCAGGTGGCGGGGCTGTGTACGACGCAGGCGCTGGATCGGTGGCAACTGGTTGTTCGGGCATGGGGGAAACCGCTGCCTGCGCCTTCGGCGCGGATCGCGTCTCGACAGCCGGTGCAGCCGAAACGGCCTCAACGGACTTGCTTTCGGGAACGGTGGGCTTGGCCGGCGCCGGTTCGTCCGGAGCCTTGCTGGCCAAGGCGGCGGCCATTTGTGCCGGCAGTGCGGCGACGGCAGGGGTCAAGGCCAGTGCTCCTCCCTCCCCGCTTACGAGCAGGCGGCCGACCGGCACGGCGTCGAGCGCCAGGATGGCGGCACGGGCCGACGTGGCGGCGGTCGACAGCGCTTCCGTGATGCGGTCGGTGGTGTCGCGGCCGGGCAGGTCGGCGATCGCCGCCTTCTGGAGCGCCAGCTTGACGGCATCGGGCAGGCCGCGCGCGGGGTCCTGCAACGCGGCGGCGATCGGCCAGGCGGCGGCCTCGGCGACGGCATCGACCAATCGGCGGACTTCTGCGACATCCTCTTCGGTCGGCGCCTCGGGAAGATCCCGCAGACGCCGGGCCAGCGCCTGCGCGCGGAGGCGCAAGGGATTGCGGGTATAGAGTTCGTCGGCGAGCGGGGTGGCGAGTTGTACCGACTCCGCCCGCAAGGCGACCGCGATGGTCCTGGCATCCAGGTTGGGAAGGTCGGCACCGGCGGCGATGCGCGTGATGAAGCCGTCGGTCGCCGTCACCGGCGGGCGGGGGACGGCACCATAGACGCTTTCCGCCAGCGCGATCAGCTCGTCGAACCCGCTGTTCCGGCGGAAGCGGTCGTAACGCTCCAGTGCGTCGCGCCGGCCGCCGATGCGGTCCAACTGTGCGGCCAGCCGGCGGAAGGCCGGCAATTCCTCGACGCTGCGGGGATTGGTGACGGGAGGCAGGTCGGTCAGGGCGGAACTGGGCAGCAGCGCGTCGCGGATCGGCCGCAGCACCGCGCGGCGCAGGGTGACCGAAGCGAGCCGCCGCTTGTCCTCGTCGACGCTGCTGAACAGGGAGGTCGGCAGCAGCGGCGTGGCGAGCCGGTCGCGCTCCATCGCGGCGGTGGCGGCGATCACGCGGGTCACCATCGGGGCGTCGGCGACCGCGTCGTGCGACAGCAGCGCCCGCCGCAGGTCGGTGACCGAGTCCGCGACGGCGGGGCTGCCGGCCGAGACGGTGGCGAAGCCGTGCCACGCCGCGAGCGACAGCACCGCGGCGGAGGCGGCCAGCGTTGCCTGCGCGATCCCGCGTCGGCGGTGGCCCTTCAGGAAGGCGGCCTCGGACGGACGGCCATAGCCGGGCTCGGCGAAGGCGCGGCCGGGCAGCAGGTCGCGGGCGAAGGCCGGGCGGCGCCCGCCGGTCGCGGTGGCGCAGACGCCGGTCAGGGCGATCCCGCGCAGCGGGAAGGGTTCGGCGGCCTCATCTCCTCCCAACGCACCATTGAGGAACAGCGCCAGCGGGTGCCGCAGCGTTTCCAGCGACGAACCCAGCAGTGGCAGGCGGACCCCGGCGGTTCCGGCGTCAAGGGCGTCCGCCTCCAGCAGTGCCAGGTCCGACCGGATGGCGTCGAACGCCTCGCCCACCCGGGCGGGGTCGAAAGGCTGCAGCCAGTCCTGCTGGCCGGTCCACCCCAGCGTGCCGTCCAGCATGGCGGCGGGAACCGCGGCGCAGAGGTCGGCGAAGCCCTCGAGGGCCTCTGCCCGCACTACGACCACATGCACCGGGCAGACCATGCCGAGGTTGTCGCGGATCGCCCGCAAACGGGCGCGCAGGGCCTCTGCCCGCTTGGCCAGGGCCTTGCGCGGCGCCTCGCGTTCGGCGGCGGCGCACAGCTCGTCGGCGCCGACCATCAGCAGGATGCCGTCCAGCGGGCGGCGCATCGGCCGCTTGCCCATCGCCGCGACCAGCGGCGGCCAGGAGGCGTCGAGTTTTGAGCCGTCGGCGGAGTCGGCACCGGCATGCAGGATCGCCGCCCCTTCGCAGAACCACCAGCAGCCGTCCCCGCCACCGCCATCCTCCGGCCAGCTGACATGGGTGGGGTCGGTGGCGAGCAACGCCGGACCGCCGACGCCGAAGGCGAGGAACCAGGGAATGTCGCCGCGCCGCAGGGGGACGCGCATCTGCCGGGTCAGGATGTCCAGCCCTTCGCCGTAGATGCGGGCCAGCGGAGGCTTGTCGGCGGCGCCTTTCGACGGAGGCGGCGCCTCCGCCCTCACATGCAGGGGCGAGGATGCCATGGCCTTGCGCGCCATCGTCTTGTTGCGGACCGGGGCCTTGGCGGCGGGCTTGCGGCCGCGGCGCAGCCGGGCGCGCAGCGTGGGCCAGACCGTCCGGGCCGCCCGGTAGAGGATGTAGAGCGGCAGCGCCGCCAGCGCGTAGGGCAGAAAGGCGAAGACGAAGGACAGGACCCAGCCGATGGCCGAGCCGATGGTGGAGAGCAGGAACTCCAGCGTCAGGATCAGTAGGACCATGACAGCCCCATATCCTCGACCGCGGACCGGGCGCCGCGCAGGTCACGCTGTAGATCGTTCACCGCGGTGGACCACAGCAGATGCGAAACCAGCAGGAACAGCGCCGCCACGCCGCCGGCCGCCATCCACCAGCGCCGTGCCGAGGGAAGGAAGCTGCCGAGCACCGCACCCGCCGGCGGATCATAGGCGCGCGGGCTGGCAAGGCCGGCCCGGATCGGCTCGGTTCCACCCTCCCTGCCAGTGACGATACGGTGCAGCGGGGAGCGCCGCGCCGCCGCCTGCGCATCGTCGGGAAATCCCAGGGCCAGAGTTGCGAGATAGACGGTGGCAAGCCCGCGGTCGGCCTTGGCGCCCTGGCGGATCAGGTCGTCGGCCTGGACGAACAGGGTCTGCACCGTGGCGTTCGCGCCGAACAGCCGGCCGGCGACGACGGCATCGGCCGGCTTCACCTGGGACAAGGCCTGGTCGGCCAGCATCGCCATCGCGAAGGCCGCCTTCACCACCATGCCATGGGCCACAGGTCCCTGGGCGGTCGCCGCGCTGCTCATGCCATGGAGCGTCGCGACCAGCCGTTCGGCCACCGATCCGGCGGGGGCCTGCTCCTGAGCGCACCCGGCCAGCAGATCGGTGTGGAAGGCGCGGAACAGGGTCAGAACACCCGGACCGGTTCCGCGCGTCGCTTCCAGGGGGAGAACCGGCGCGGCCGGAGCTTCGCCGGGCAAACGGGCAGGCGAGGGGGCAGGCCGGACGGTCACGGTGTTGTGTCCTTCGGCAGCGTAGCCACGGTGAAGCCGTTGCGACCCAGCCGGATGTCCAGGGCGCCCGCGCCATCCAGCGACTGGCGGTGGGTGCCCGGCGTGCCGTAGCGGGCGAAGACGATGGTTGCGATCGGGGTGGCGGCGAAGGGCGGCAGGCTGTGCAGGATCACGCTCTGGCCGGGCACCATCTCCCACGATGCAATGGCGATCTGTCCGGCGGCCTCTCCGTTCAGGACCGCGCGGTCACGAAACCATGTGGCGGCGTCGAGCGAACCGAGCCGGCGCGCCAGAGCGCCGTCGGCTACCCGGACCACGTCGACGGCCACCGGATGGCGGTCGTTGGCGTCGGCATCGGCCACAATGCGAAGAATGGGGGCGGAAGTGCCGCTCGCGCCGCTATTCGCGTCCGGACGGGCGGATCTGTCCGCGGCGCAAGCGGCAAGCAGCAGGGCGATCGTCAGAGCCAGACGCTTCATGGTCAGCCGCCCGGCGCCACGGACGCGGCTCCCGGTTGGCCGGCGCAGACATAGCCGGCCGGCGTGTGACGATACCAGTTGCCGGCCGATCCGGCGCAGGGGGCAAGCACCCGGTCGTTCCGCTGGGGTACGGCCGGTTCTCCTGCCGGAATCGCCACGGAGTCGGCTGTATCCCTGCCTGTCGCCGGCCGGTTGGCAATGGCGAAGGACTCCTCATCGTCCTCGACGATCATCACGTAGCGGGTGCGCTTGGACGGATAACGGATGCCGACGTCATAGTCGCCGTCGGCCACGCGCTCCAGGATCGCGGCGGATCTTTCGCCGCCCAGCGGGGCACAGCCCGCCCCGGCAAGCAGGACCGGCAGCAGTGTCGCCGCGGCGAGCCGGCGGCAGGGGAAGGGGCGTGTCATCGGAATGGTCCTGCTCATGCCGGTATGGTCGTGACGGTGCCGGTAACGGTGCCGATTGCAGCACCCGTCTCCATCAGGTCGGGCGGGGTCGGGTCGATGCCCGCGTCGGCCAGCGTGTGGTAGACGGACCGCCAGACCAGTTCCGGCACGGCGAAGCTGGCGTCATGGTCCTTGACCCAGAAGAACAGGTTGTACTTGCACAGCCACTGGCCGTTGACGGCGCGGAAGCCGTCATAGCGGACGAAGGGCAGGCCGCCGGTCGCGCTGGGCATCACCCGATCGGCGGCGCGCAGCGCACCGGTCAGCAGGCCGCCCATCCGTCCGGGATCGTGGCGCGCATCGGCGAAATATTCCAGCTTCATCGATACGCGTTCGACCGCGCTGAAATTGACGACGGTGGCCTCCGACACCTTGGCGTTGGGCATGGCGACGATGAAGCCGGCGACGTTGCGCACCCGCACCGTCCGCCAAGTCATGTCCACCACGACGCCGCGGACGATGTCGGTGATCTGGATGCTGTCGCCGATCTGGAACGGCCGTTCGATATTGAGGACGATGCCGGAAAAGACGTTGGCGATGTTCGCCTGGATGGCGAGGCCGACCACCATGCCGACGAGGCCCGATGCGGCCAGTAGGCTGGTGATCGGCTGCTTCAGCACGAAGGCGATGATGCCGCAGCCGGCGAAGCCGAAGACGATGAGGGTGGAGAAGCGGCGGACGATCGCCGGGACCCGGCGCTGGGTGCGGATCTCCAGCGGGGTCCAGACGAAGCGTTCCAGCGTCCGGTCGACCAGGATCGCCGGCACGATCCACCACAGCACGTTGATGCCGTTCACCACCATGGCGATGCCGCTGGCCGGAAGCGTCGCCACCGCCTGGTCCAGCGCGATGTTGCCGGCCGACATCAGCAGAAGCGGCCAGGACAGGATGCGCATGAACAGGGTCTGGATCTTCCAGAACTGGCCGCGGTCGCGCCGGTCCATGAAGGCGGCGAAGACCGCCAGAACGGCGCTGAAGATGGCGATGTAGACGAAGAAGTCGCGATGGATGAAGTCGCGCGCCGCCGGGGCGTCCGGCGTCGCCACCACGCCGAAATCGACGCGGGAGAAGTCGGGCTGGGGCCGGCCGAAGCCGACATAGTTGGGGTCGCCCTCGCTGCTCACGCTGGTGACGTCCTGGGAAATCCAGGCGCGCGCCAGACGCCAGCCGGGCGAGGGGGCCAGCACGCGGCGGGCGCGCAGCTGGTCGAGCAGAGTGGAGCTTTCGCTTTCGCCCTCCAGCGCCCGGCGGAAGCGGTCGGCGAGGCTGAGATCGGCGGCCGAGGCGGTTTCCGCCGCCGCCATCGCCTTCAGCTTCTCCACGAAATCGTTGGTGTTCACCAGCGACATGCCGAGCACGTCGGTGACGAACATCACGGTGTTGCGGTTCTGCGTCCGGTGGCGGAAGCTGACGCCGACCGAATGGCTGCCGTAGGGCGGGCGCTGGTCGGCGAAGTCGAGTGCAAAGCGCCCCTCGATCCGGTAGGCGACATAGGTGGTGACCTCGCCGCGCTCCTCGCGGTAGGGCTTGCCGAGTTCCACCGGCTTGACAGCGTTGGTGAAGACGACGTCGGCCGGATTGAAGGCGCCGCGGTAGCGGAACCAGATGGTCAGGTTCAGCGTCGCTTCGTTGGTATCGGGGTTGAGGTCGCGGATCTCGTGCAGTTGAACGCCGGTGTAGATGACGTCCGTCTTGTACATGAAGCGGTCGTTGACGTAGAGCGCCCGCCCCCGCTGCACCTCCTCCAGGAAGTTGGAGACGCCGGCCTCCCGGATCGGCTGCAATTGGGTCAGCGCCGCCACCGGGTTCAGGCCGTTGTAGGTCGCTATCATCACCGGCAGCGTCGCCTGCCCGCGCGTATCGAAGGTCCAGGCGCCGGCATTGGCCTGGAAGGCGTTTTCGGTCCGGTCGTGGCCGGCGATGGCGAGGCGCAACGCGTCGCCGTCCGGCTTGCCGGTGCCGGCGGGGAAAGCTGCGATGGCGCCGGCGATCAGGTCGACGCCGTCGGCCCCCAGCGCCGCCGCCCAGTCGGGCACCGCGTTGAAGCGTTTGACATACTGGCCGTAGAAGCGCTGCGCCCGCTCGTTCGCCGTGTCGAACAGCACGGGCGACGCGACCACCAGGCCATGGCCGTAGGCCTCCGGCGTCAGCGCCTTGGGATTGGCCTGTGTCTGGGTGACGATTTCGGTGCGGAAGGCGGCCGTCGCCATTTCGGAGCCGCCGGCGATCAGGTTGCGCACGCCGGTGTCGCGCAGCGCGACCACCACGCGGGCGCTGTCCACCGCCGACCCGATAACGACGATGGCGCCGGTCGGCATCTTCTCCTTCACCGCCTGGGCGAGCGCCGGCAGGGCGCCGGCTCCGCCGCGTCCGGGGGCGTAGGTCCACTGGTTGACCAGCTTGGTGCCGAAGCGCTGGAGGATGGTGTCGAACTGACCGGCCAGGGAGGCCGCCTGCTCGCTGTCTTCGCGGATGATGGCGACCATCGGTTCGCCCACCACGTTGCGGACATAGTTGGCGAGGAAGCGGGTCTCATGCGTGCGGTCGAAGGCGATGCTGAACAGCCATGGGCTGGGTGCTGCATCCGCCGGGCGGACCAGCGGGCGCGGGGCGATCAGCGGGATCTTCTTCTGGGCATAGATGGCGGTGGCGCTGTCGGTAGCCTCCGGAGTGTGGCCGATCACCGCGACGATGCCGGGATCTTTGGCGATGCGCCGGGCGATCTCCAGCGATTTTCCTTTATCGCCCTCGTCGTCGAAGGGCCTGACCTCAACCGGCCGACCGCCGATGCCGCCTGCCGCGTTGATGGTATCAGCACGCAGAGCCGCACCCTTGCGCAGCGAAAGCCCCAGTGTGGCGTCCGGTCCGCTCAACGGTCCGACAACGGCGAGCGTCAGCGGCTCGCCGCCGCGCTCGCCGAGGAAGCCGGCGCGCACCACCAGCGACACCAGCACGGTGACCAGCATCGCCGCCGTCAGGATCAGGGCGAAGCGCGCCTTCTTGGTCATGTGCGACCAGCGCAGCGGCGGCCGGGAACGGGGCTGCAGCGAACTCAGCATCGGGTGAACCTCGGGAGAGGAGAAAATTGGGCCGCGCGGACCATCGTCACCGCTCCTGCATCGCGTGCTGGAGACCGTTGAGAACCGGCGAGAAGACATAGTCGAGGATGGTGCGGCGCCCGGTCAGGATGCTGCAGGTCACCCGCACACCGGGGAACAGCTCGTAGGTCTTGCCGCCATAGTCGAAGCGGGTCACCGGCAGCTCGACGCGGACCTTGTAGTACGACTGCTTGTTGGCGTCGAGCAGGGTATCGGGGCTGATCGTGCGAACGCGGCCCTCGATATGGCCGAAGCGCGATGCGTCGCTGCCGGCGAGCGTCACCACCACCGGCTGGTCGGCGCGGACATAGCCGATGTCCTGCACCGGCAGGTGGGCGTCCACCACCAGATTGCCGTCGCGCGGCACCAGTTCCACCACGGTTTCGCCGGCCTTGACAACGGCGCCCTTGGTGGAGACCGCCAGCGTCTTGACGATGCCGTCCATTGGCGCGCGCATGCTGGAGCGATCCAGGCTGTCCTGGTAACGGGTCAGCCGCTGCGACAGTTCGCTGTGGTTGCGCCGAGCCTCGTCGAGCGCGTTGCGGCCCTCTTCCTCGTACTTGCGGCCGATCCACACCAGCTTGCTGCGCGCCTCGGCCAGGGCGGCCTCAGCCTGGGCCAGCGTCGCGCGGTCCTCGGCGATGGAACCGGTAATGCGGGCGTCGTCGCGCAGCAGCTCCAGATGCTTCATGCGATTGGTGATCTCGCGTTTCAGCAGGCTTTCGCTGATCGACAGCTGTTCGCGGATCAGTCCCTGCGCCACCTGGGAGCCGGAGATGCGGGCGCGGACGGCGGCCATCTGCTGTTCGCGCTGGACGATGTCCTGGCGCTGGATGTCGAGGTCGGAAGCCAGCCGGTCGCGCCGGGCGCGGAACAGGTCGCGGGTCTGCGCCACCAGATCCGACCGCTCGCGACTCAACTTGTCGGGGAAGTCGATGCTGTCGCGGCGTGCGACCTCGGCCTCCAGCCGGGCGATGTCGGCGGAAAGCGAGCCGAGGCGCAGGCGCAGCTCCTCAAGGTCTGCGCGTGTCTTGGTCTGGTCCAATTCAACCAGAACCTGCCCGGCCTTCACCGAATCGCCTTCCTGCACCAGGATGTCGCGGACGATACCGCCTTCGAAATGCTGGACCGATTGGTTGTAGGCCAGCGGCACCACGTCGCCGGGGGCGCTGCTGGAGACATTCAGCTCGGCGACCGACGCCCAGCCCACCGCGGCCAGGAAGGCGGCGATGCCGACGGCGAACAACCCGTCACCGAAGCGGCCCTCGGTCTCAGGCGCCGTGGCGGTGGTGAAGGGCAGCGCCGGTGCCGTTGTGCCCCCCAGAGGAAGGGTAGGGCCGGCGGCCGTCTTGCGGGTCAGCAGGGGAAGCGGCTTCATGATGCCACCATTGCGGCCGTGTCGGAGGTCATCGCCGTGTCCTGCGGCCGGTCGAGGTCGAGCACCAGCGAGGCGCCCTGGAGGATGCGCGGATCGTGCGAGGCGATGACCACGGTGTGGCCGGCGCGCGCCAGCTCGATCAGCGTGCGGTAGACGACGGCGGTACCTTCGGCATCCAGCCCGTCGGTCGGCTCGTCCAGCAGCACCAGCCGTCCACCGACCGCGAGCGCGCGGGCGAGCGCCAGCCGGCGCCGATGCCCGACCGGCAGTTCCTGGCCGAAGTTGCGCAGCGGCGTGTCCAACCCCTGGGCGCAGTCGGCCACAGCGCGGTCGGCGCCGGCACGGTGAAGAACGGCCTGCAACTCCGTCTCCGACAAACGCGGATTGGCCAGCAGCAGGTTCTCTCGAATGGTCCGGTTGAGGAAGACGGGTTCCTGCGGCAGATAGCCGATCTGCTGACGCCACCAGAGCGGGGCGAATTTGCGGATGTCGACGCCGTCGGCCAGCACGGCCCCCTCCTGCGGATCGGCCAGCCCGGCGATCATGCGGATCAGCGTCGACTTGCCCGACCCGTTCCGGCCCTTCAGCACCAGGATGTTGCCGGCGGGCACCGACAGGGACAGACGGCGCAGCAGCGGGGTGACGGCGCCGGCCGGGGTGTATGTCAGGTCGCGCAGTTCCAGCGTCCCGTCATAGCGGGGCAGGCTGGTGCCGGTCGGTGGCTCCACCGCCGTGCGGGCGAACTGCTCCAGACGGCTCTGCGCTTGGCGGGCCATCGCCAGCGATTCGCCGATCTGCGCCAGCCGGGTGAAGGGAGCCAGCGCCCGGCCGACCAGCAGGTTGACGCCGATCAGCGAGCCGACATCCAGTTCGCCACGCACCACCAGCACGGCACCCGTGGCGATGACCGCCACACCCTGGAGCGCCTGGAGGCTCTGCGCCATGGATTGGGCGCGACCCTGGCGCATCGACATCCGCTCGCGCATCGTCCGCAGCGCCTTCGCCGCGCGCTGCCACTCGCCCAGCAGCGGCTTCGCACCGCCGAACAGCGCCACCGCGTCGCGGCCGACAATGGCGGAGGTGACGAGGCCCTGCGCGTCGGCGCCGGCCTGCGCCATATCGCGGCCGACCGCCCGCATGTCGGCCTGGGCCAGAAGGCCGGCGGCGATCGACAGCAGGGTGAAGAGAACGCAGATCGCCGCCAGCGGCCAGGAGACCAGCGCCACCACGACGATGAAGCCCACTGCGAAGGGCAGGTCGAACAGGGTCGCCAGATTGGCGGAACCCAGTGCCGCGTCGATCTGTTCGGGCGCCCGCATCGCCTCGCGCCGGGCGGCGTCGCCTTCCGCCGAACCGGCTCCGCTCCGTGCGGTCAGCAGGATGCCGAAGGCGCCGGTCGCCAGCCGCTCATGCTCGGCGCGGCCGATGCGGCCGGCGATGCCCAGCCGGACATGGCGGAACAAATGTTCGAACGCGATGGACAGCACGACGCCGACGGTCAGCGCCACGAGGGTGGAATCGACGCCGTGCGTCACATACCGGTTCAGCACCAGCATGGTGTAGAAGGAGGAGGCGAGGCCGAGCAGGTTCGCCGCGAACGAGGCGGCGAAGACGCGGGTCGTCAGCCGCAGATTTGCGCGAAGCCTCAGAAGCAGCAAGCCGATGGCGCCGCCGGTCATTGCTGGTCTCCCTTCCCACGCTTGCGCTTCGAATCCCGGTTGGCGGGAGGTGCCTGTTCCTGCTTGCCGGGGTCGTCGAACAGGCCGCGTCCCATTGCCGCCAATTTGGGCATCGGCTTAGTCTGGATGTCGGCGGCGCTGAGCCGGCCCATGGCGGCCAGCAGGCGGTAGCCGGCGAGAGCCAGTTCCGTCTCGGCGGCGGCGGCGTCGCTGCGGGCATTGATCAGCGTCGTTTCGCCCGACAGGATGTCGATGAGCGAACGGGACCCCAGTTCACGCTCCGCCCGCGCCACGTCGAGGAAACCGGCGGCGAGGCTCGCCTGATCATTCAGCAGCTTCACCTGCGACCGGGCGCTTGCCAGCCGGTTCCAGCTGTTGCGGACGGTTTCCAGCACCGTGCGCTCCTGATCGGCCCAGGTGGCGTCGGCGGCGCGCAGGTCGGCCTCGGCGAGGCGGACGCTGTTGATCGCGGTCAGGCCGGTGTTCAGCGAAAAGGTGACCTGCAGCTTGAACAGCAGTTCGTTCTGCCGTCCGGACTGGCCGGCGACGTCGCGCTTGATGTTGCGCTCGACATAGCCTTCCACCCGGGGATAGAGGCTGCGGCCGCGCACCGAAGTCACTGCCTCCTCGGCCGCGGCGGTGGTCAGGGCCAGCTCCTGCAGACGCGGATTGTGGCGGCGCGCCTCCTCCACCGCCGCGTCCATCGACGGGGGCAGGGAGGCCTTGGTCATCGCCAGAACCTCGGCGCCGTCCAGCCGGAAGGACACATGGCCGAAATAGGCCTGGAAGCGGCTCAGCGCGGTCTGCATCGCCTCTTCGGCCGCGACGCGGCGGGCCTCGGCGCCGGCGAGCTGGCTCTTGGCCTGCAGGACGTCGGTGGAGAAGCCGTAGCCCTCCTGAAGGCGGACTTCCTCAAGGCCGGTCTGGCGGCGGATGTTGTCTTCCGACTGCCGGGCGAAGGTGAGCAGTCGGTGGGCGCGGACGAGGTTGGCGTAGGCGGACAGGCCTTCCACCAGCAGTTCCTGGCGGGTGCGCTCCACCGCGATGTCGGCGCGAACGACCGAGACCTGCGCCCGCCGGATGTCGGCATTGGTCGCGTCGAAGTCCCAGATCAGCTGGGTCGCGCGCATCGAAAGCTGGCCGGCGTTCATGTCGGTGTTGGGAAGGCCCGCCGGCTTTTCGGTGGTTTCGCGTCCGCCGTTGGCCGACAGGCTGAGAGTCGGATACCAGCCGCCATGGCTGATCCGCAGTCCGTTGCGGGCGGAGTCTGCCGCCGCCTCTGCCCCTCTCAGTCGGTCATGCGTTTCCGTCGCCTTGGAAATCAGCGAGATCACATCTTCGCGCGGTGATGCAATCAAGGGCTGTGGTGCTCCACCAAGAAGCGTAAGCCAGGCCGTGGTGTAAAAGAAGAATTTGCGCATGAGGGTCCTGAGAAACGCTGTCGGCTGAAGCTTTGGGTTTATTGCGCTGGCGAATATAGCCGACCGCGCTCCTTAGAAATTAAGACAAAACAGTGTTCAATTGCTTAATAAATCCTCTAAATCTGACGGATCTATTAGGATCCGTTTATGTGGTGCACGTTTGACGCATCGCTGGTTTGCGAATGATGTTGATCAGGGGCGTGCAACTCCGGACTCCATGCAAGCGCGTGAGAAATATCGGGTTGAGGCACAACTTCCGCGTCGGTGGGCAGGCCGAGGCCGGATGCCAGAAGACCGGTGAAGTTGGTCCCCGGCACCACATTGACGGCGGCAGCGGCCGGGGTGATCGCCGCCGGCTGGATCTGGACCTGTGCCGCGGAGGCGGCCTTCACGTCAAACGCGACACCGGCCACCATGTGCGTGCTGCCGTCGGCCATCGTCATGCTGGTGGTGCCCAGGATCCGATTGCCGGCGACGATCGCGTCGCTTGGCGTCGAGGTGGTGGCGATGGAGCGGATGCCCACTTCGGAGAGGCTCCGCAGTTCACTGACCTGACTTATTCCGTCGCCGTTGCCGTCCTGCCAGACCTTCAGCGTGGCGAAGGCCTCGTCGGTGGCGTCAATGCGACCGTCATGGTTGCGGTCGAGGGACGCCAGCGCCTCAAGGCTGCTGTTGAAGCCGCTGCCGAACTGCTCCGATACCAGTTCGTGCGCGTCGTCGATGCGGCCGTTGCCGTTGCTGTCCTGTACAAGCAGGGCGTTGCCGGCCCCGACCCAGCCGGTGCTGTCGGCGACGCCGTCGCCGGTCACATCGAAATGCGTGCCGTCGGACAGCGGACGCAGGGACAGCCCCTGTCCGGTCATGTCCAGCACGATGGGATCGCTGGCGACGGTGGTGAGCTTTATGTTGTCGACGCGCAGGATCGGGTTGACGCTGTTGTCGCTCGTATCCGAGGTGCCGAAGCCAAGCGACAGGGTACTGTTGGCCGAAACCACCACGCTGAAACTGCCGCTGGCGCTCGCCTCCTTCGCCAGCAGCGTCACCACGCCGTTGACGCTGACGAAGGCGAAATCGTGATAGCCGGGATCCGAGAAGGTGAAGGACCAGTCGAAGGTCAGCTTCGTGTCCTGCGTCACCGTCACGGCCGTGCCGAGTTTCATGGCGTGGCCATAGGACGGCACGGTTCCGGTCGCGGCGGCGATCGAGCCGTGCGTCAGGCCGAGAAAGTCCTCCAACTGGGTCGGCGTCTGGCCGCTCGCGGAGGTGATGGTGCCCTCATGACCGTCCCCGGTCGAGCCGACGCTGGTGCCGCCGGTGTAGGTCCAGCCGCTCAACCCATTGTCGAAGGAGCCGTTCGGGATCAGCACGCCGGGGTGCAGAGTCACGCTGTCGGTGGCGGTGGAGAAGGCGCTGCCGGCGCTGGTGTCCATCACGACCTTGGTGCCTGCGGTTCCGCTGGTCTGGTCCCAGGCATGAATGGTCAAAGCACCGCTGACGGTGGCGGGTACCGACGCGTTGGGCTGGAAATACAACTGGTCGGTCGGGCGCAGCAGCAGGGCGGAGTCGCTGTCGTTGACCGTGCCGACCAGGATCCAGGTCGTGCCGCCGTCGGTCGAGAACCACCAGTGCCCATAGCTCTCATTGGTGCCGACCAGGGCGATGCCGGTCACGGACCCCGCATCGCTGTCGGTGACGTTGACCGGGCCGGCGCCGTTCAGGCCGACCAGCTTCGAGACGGTAAACCCCGCGGTGCCTGCGGTGGGCGGCGCAAGCGCCTCCGCCGCGACGGAGAGGGAGAGGTCGGTGTCGATCAGAACCGGAGAGGCGTTGGGCGGCACCACCGTGACGGCAACGGATGCGCCGGCGGTCAGCGGCCCGCCCGCTCCGCCGCCGCCCTGGTCGTCCACCAGCATATGAATGCTGTCGGCGCCGATGTAGGAGGTTGCGGTATAGAGGAGCCCGTTGGTGGCGCCCAGCAGGCTGTTGATGGTGGCGAGCGTCGCCCGGACGGTGACGGTGTCCGTCCCGTTTCCGGTGATGACGGCATCTAGCCCATCGTTCGCTAGGGTCAGCGTCCCGTGTCCGGCGGACAGGGTGACCAGCATCGGTGTCGAACCGGCGTCGATGTCCGACACCGACAGCCCGGTAACCGCGACGGCAATGCCCTTCACCGTCGACAGCGAGGTCGTACCGGCGGTGACCTCCGGCGCGTCGTTGACTGGCGTGACGCTGCCGGTCAGCGCGATGGTTTCGGCACTGTAGACCGTGCTGCCGCCAACGCCCTGCGTCAGGTCGGCATGGCTTCCGGTCGCAGGCGTGCCGCCGCCCTCCTCGATCAGTCGCACAATCAGCGCCGGGGTGGTGCCGTTCCAGTCGGCCGCCGGCACGAAGCGCAGGCGGTCGGCGGCGGCGACGACCAATGCCGATCCATCGGACACCGCACCCACGGCCGCCCAGGCGGCGCCGGTCCAATATTGCCAGACGCCCTGTGCGGCGGTCGCCGCATTGCCGACGATGGCGATCCCGGCAAAGCCGTTGGCCGACGAGCCCCCGGCCACGGCGTCGGCCACGTCGGAGAAGAGGCCACCGAACAGGCTGGTGACGGTCGCTCCGGCTGGATCGGCGGTGTCCTCCACGATGTCCGGCAGGGTTGCTGCGGTGCCGGTCGCGACGGGAGCATCGTTGACGGCATCGACGGTGCCGGCCAGCGTGATGGTGCCGGCACTGAAGCGGCTGGTCCCTCCGCCTGTGGTCTCGGTGACACGCCCGCCGCTGGCGAAGCTGCCCAGCGAATCGTCCACCATCCTTACGGTCAGAGCCGGCATCGTACCGTTCCAGTCGGCGGCGGGCAGGAAGCGCAGAGCGGTGCCGGCCGCCAGCAACAGCCCATTGCCGTCGCTCGCCACTCCGATGTTGGTCCAGGCGTCGCCGGTCCAGTATTGCCAGGATCCTTCGGACGCTGTCGCGGCGTTGCCGATCACCAGCACGCCGGCGAAGCCGTTCGCAGTCGATCCGCCGGCCACCGCGTCCGTCCGGTCGGAGAACAGGCTGCCGAACAGGGCGGAGACGGTCGTGCCGGCGGGATTGGCTGTATCTTCCGCAATATGGGCCAACGTCGCTGTCGTGCCGGTGGCGACCGGGGCGTCATTGACGGCGGTCACATGGCTGTCGAGCAGGATGGCGGACACGCTGTAGGGCGTCGTTCCGCCGACGCCGAGGCTTTTCAGGTCGACGCGGCCACCGCTGACGATGGCACCCTGGGAATCATCGACCAGACGCACCATCAGGCTCGGTGGCTGGCCGTTCCAGTCGGCGACGGGGAGGAAGCGCAGCATCGTGTCGGTGGACAGCAGCAGCGCATTGCCGTCCGACGCCGTGCCGACCGCGACCCATTTGCCACCGTCCCAATACTGCCACTCGCCCTGGGCGGCGTTGCCGGGATTGGCGACCACGGCGACACCGGCGAAGCCGTCGCCGGCCGCTCCAAAGACAGCATCGCTCGGATCGGAAAACAGCTTGCCGAACAGCGAAAGAACGCTGGCGCCGGCCGGGTTGGTGCCGTCCTCCGCCATGGCATCCAAGACCGCCTGTACGCCTGTCGCCACCGGGGCGCCGTTGACGGGGGTGATCTCAAGGGAAAGCTGCGCGACCTCCGACGACAGGGGCGTCGTGCCTCCCGTACCGGCAATCATAAACAAGCGATGTTCGGCGCCGCTGAAGCCACTGGTCCATTCATCTCCCACCGCCCGAAGATCTAGGGCGGGAGCTTGTCCTGAGGCACCTGCCGTGGGCAGGAAGCGGAGAAGTGCATTGCCCGGCAGCACGAGGGCCGCCGTTTCGGCAACCGAGCCCACAACCAGCCAGTTGCTGCCGTCGACGCTGTACTGCCAGATGCCGAGCGCCGAACCGCTGTTGCCGACGATGGCGACGCCGACCACGCTGCCGCCGGTCTCCCCAGGACGGAACATCGATTCGATCAGATGGAAGACGGTGAATCCGGCGGGAGCGGTCGTTCCCTCGGTCACCGCCAGCGCCTTGGCCAGAGCCGCCGCGTCGAAGGACGATGACAGGGTAGGCGCGGCATTATGATGTTCGGCCGGAAGGCTGGGGGTGGAGGGAAGCGTCGGGGTGTTGCTGGGCGAACTGGTGCCGGTTGTGCCGGATGACGCGTTCTCGAGGGCCTGGACCGCCGCCTGGACCGCCCGCTGCTGGCTTTGCGCGGCGACGGCGAAGGCGTCGGTGGTGGTCAGCGCCTTGGTCACCGACGGAGATGAGACCGCCGGCCGTACATCCGCGGATGTGGTGGCGTGGGTGGACGTGTCGCTCGCGGTTGCCTTGTCCGTTACGCCGGCCTGATCGAAGCTGATTGTCTTGAGCGCGGCCTCGCTCATCGTCGCCTGCTTTGCCGCCGGGGCAGAGGAGGAGTCCGGCGCGGCGGGCATTCCATCCGCGGAGGCATCGGCCGCTTGTTTGTCGCCTGCGTTCTCCTTGGCATCGCCCTTGCCGTCATCCTTGTCGGCCGTGCCGTCCTTTTCCGCTTTAGCGTCCTGCTTGCCGTCCTTGGCCTCGGCGTCCGCCACCTGCCCGGCAGCCTTGCCGTCAGCGCTATCGCTGTGCTGCGCGCTGTTCTCCGCCGTCTTCTTGCCGTCGCCGGGCTTTTCGCCAGCGGCGGCCTTGTCCGGGTTGGCGAGGTCGGCCATCGCCTTGTCCTGCGGCGACACCGGGACTTCGCTGGCGTGGGCGTTCTGCTGGACGGTTTCGGCAGCCTGACGGGCCGCCGCCAGCGCCTGCCCGGCGGTCCGCCCTTCCGCCAGGGCCTGTCCCAGTGCCGCGCTGAATGTGGCTCCGCTTCCGCCAAGAGCCTGGACGGCTTGCTGGACATTGTGCCCGCTGGCGAGCGCCGCGACGAGCGGGTCGGCCTTGACGCCCTTCATCGTCTCGGCGGACAGGGCGGACAGGGCGACGACGTCCTGCCGTGCCGCGCCCAGTGCCCCGGCCGGTTCATGGCCCGCGGATAGTGCGCCTTCCAAAGCCTGACCGAACCCGCCGGATGCCTTCGCGTCGATACCGGCGGCCATGGCGAAGGTTTTTATGGTTTCCGCCACGTCGCGGCCGGACGCAAGCGACGCCACCAGCGCGTCGGTCGGCTTCGCCGGTACGACGGCGGCATGTTGGCTGGCCGTCATGTCCGATTGTGCCCTGACCGATGCACCAAGCGCCGCATCGGGCGCCCCACCCTGGGCCAGCGCATCATTCAGGACGCTGGCAAAGGCCGGGCCGCCCAGGGCATTGCGCGCCTCCGCGCCTCCGGACGCGAGCGTGGCGAGCAAATGGCTTCCGTAGGACTGGGCAACCGAGGCGGAGTGGGCCAAAACCTCGCTGCTGGCGCTCAGTTCCTGGGCTGCGGTGACCGCTGCGTCGGACTCGGCACCCCTGGACAGTGCCCGTTCGAGCGTATCGGCGAAGTGGCTGTTCTGATTGCTTCCCAATGCCTTGACGGCCTCCTGCACGCCCGCGCCCGAGGCCAGCGCGGCGGTCAGTTGGTCCACCGGAGAAACCGGAGGCGCTGAAGGAGGCGTATGGGCCGTCGGCGCGCTCAGGGACTGTGCCAGCGCGGCAACCGGGTCCGCCGCCCCCGCCGGCCGGGCGAGCGGGTCCATTACGCCGTTGAACAGGGCGGCGGACAGGTCGGCTGCCGAGCCCGGGACGGACAGTGATTGCGCGTCCACTCCCTGTCCTTGGGCCAATGCCGTTGCCATCCGCTGCTCGCCGGTCAGGGATGCCGCATCCTGCATCGCCTGAGTCATGCGCGCGGCGGCACCCGCAGCGATCCGGTTCGCCTGGAGGATGGCGGCATCCGGCGTGGCGTGGGCGCCGAGTCCATCGGCGAAGTCATGCATCCAGCCTTCCGCGAGCGTGCCTGCGGCGTTTCCAGGGAAGCCTTGGCTGCTCAAGGCTTCCGCCATCTTCTCCTGCACCGCAAGCAGCGCTTGCCGATTTCCGATCAGAAGCACCTCTGCCGCTTCCGAAGCGAGCGCCTCAGGGATGGTCATGAGCGGAGCGGACGGTGCGTCGGCCTTCTGAGGGTCTGTCATCACGGCCCTTTCGCCGGGGCAGAAGTTGCTAGTAGCAACTGGCAATGAGACCGCGATTTTCTGAAGAAAATCTGAACGCTGTTAAATATGCGGGTGGGATTGTCAGCCCTTCCGCGACAAATCCCTACCCTGAATAGGCTCTTTGGTTCGGAGAAATTCGATATTCACTGCCTGAGGGCTAAGCTTGGAGTAGTGCCGAAGCAAGACAAGCCAGTATGTCGCTACATTCCTCTGCCTCATATTTCCCGAAGCTCAGATTCTGATAACTGACGAACTCAATTCTCGGTGGTTGCGTGCCCCCGCAACCACCGACACTGACGGCCCTGTTCGAAATGTCCGGGGCGTTCGTGCGTCTGAGCCTTGCGCATCTGAGCAGCGCCCTAGCAGACAGCCAGGATGCCGGCCAGTTCGCCATGCAGGTCGGCGTCCAACCCCGCCCCGGCAGGGGAGGGCAACAGGGCAACGCGCTCGATCATGATCCGCACCATTTCCATCGCCTTGGCGCTGTCCTCGCCGCCAGCGAGGGCCGCCTTCAGCGCTTCCACCTTGCGGCGGTAGAGGGGCAGCAGTACCGCCGGCAGATCGGCGTCGGACTCCTCCGCTGCGGGGAGCAACTGGGCTTTGCCCGCTTCCAGGCTGGTCAGGCGCTCCTTCATCGACTCGTGATACGGCCCGTCCTCGATCGTCTTGGGGCTCCTCGCCGGCACGTACGACGGAGGCGGCGAAACGCAGCACATGGCCGCGGGCGGTCTTCGGCGAGCTGGGGCGCAACGGGCAGGCCGGACCCAGGTCGTCCAGCGGATCGGCGCCGGACAGCCGCCGCATCCATGCCTCCAGATCGGTGGCAAAGGATGGCGGAAGGAGGTGCAACGGCAGCTGGTAGTCGTCCCGGTTGTGCAAGGCATTCTTGGTCGGCGTGTAGCCCAGCGCCTCCAGGCAGAGCTGGAGGAAGTCGACCAGAGGCCCGCTGGCGGCCCCGCTTATGTCGTCCCAGGAGGTGCCGAGCGGACGGTCGCTGATCGCCTCTTAGGGGCGGTCTTCAGAATGCACTGAGGCGGTTTGCGATGATGAAGATGGCGGCGGCAGTGAGCAAGGAGAGGACGATCCGTCCGAGCCTATCCTGCCGTCGATCCAGGCGTTTGTTCGCGAGCAGCCAAGCG
>NZ_LGQU01000011.1:0-37393 GCF_003115935.1 Azospirillum sp. TSH20 | reverse complement strand
CCCCGCTCACGCGCAAACTTCGTTTGCGCTGACGCGACAGGCGGACCTTTGGTCCGCCGAAAGCGGGGAGAGGGTTAGGGTGAGGGGGGAGCGCGGCGGGACCTTTGGGAAAATCCTGCAGTGCATCCCCCTCACCCCGACCCTCTCCCCGGGGGGAGAGGGGGATTTAGGCGTTACAGCTTGTAGGCGTTCTTGGCGAGGCGGTAGGCGAGGTCGACGGCCAGTTCCGCGGCCTCGTCCTCGGCCAGCCGGTGTTCGGCGACCAGACGGGCGAGGAAGCTGCAATCGACGCGGCGCGACACGTCGTGGCGGGCCGGGATCGAGCAGAAGGCGCGGGTGTCGTCGTTGAAGCCCACCGTGTTGTAGAAGCCGGCGGTCTCCGTGATCATCTCGCGGTAGCGGCGCATGCCCTCGGGGCTGTCGTGGAACCACCAGGCCGGGCCGACGCGCAGAGCCGGGTAATGGCCGGCCAGCGGAGCCAGCTCGCGGGAATAGCTGTCCTCATCCAGCGTGAACAGGATGATGGTCAGGTCGCGCTCGTTGCCGAAGCGGTCGAGCAGCGGCTTCAGCGCCCGCACATACTCGGTGCCGCTCGGGATGTCGGCGCCCTTGTCGCGGCCGAAGCGCTGGAACACGAGGTCGTTGTGGTTGCGGAAGGAACCGGGGTGGATCTGCATGACCAGACCGTCCTCCAGGCTCATCCGCGCCATTTCGGTCAGCATCTGGGCGCGGAACAGCTCGGCTTCTTCGGCCGTGGCGCCGCCGCGGCGGACGATGTCGAACAGCTTCTCGGCTTCAGCGCGGGCCAGATCGGCGGTCGCCGCCGTCGGGTGGCCGTGATCGGTCGAGGTGGCGCCGTAGCTCTTGAAATAGAGGCGGCGGTCGGCCAGCGCGGCGAGATAGCCGTCCCAGGTCGCGGTGTCCTTGCCGGTGATGCGGCCCAGCTCGGCGAGGTTCTCGCGGAAGCCCTCGAACTCCGGATCGACGACCGGGTCGGGGCGGAAGGCGGTGATGACACGGCCCTTCCAGCCGCTCTCGCGGATCGCCTTGTGGTGCACCAGCGGGTCGAGCGGCGATTCGGTGGTCGCCAGAACTTCCAGGTTGAAGCGCTCGAACAGGGCGCGCGGGCGGAACTCCGGCTTGCGCAGGCAGTCCTCGATCTGGTCATAGATGCGGTCGGCGCTGGCGGCGCTCAGACGCTCGGTGACGCCGAACACCGTCTCGAAGGCGTGGGTCAGCCACATCGAGGTGGGCGTGCCGCGGAACAGGTGCCAGTTGCTGGCCAGCAGGCGCCAGATGGCGCGCGAATCGGTCGAGGTCTCGCCACCATCCTTGCGCGGAACACCCAGCTGCTCCAGCGGAATTCCCTGGCTGTAGAGCATGCGGAATGCATAATGGTCGGGCTTGACGAACAGGCTGGCCGGGTCGGGGAACGCCTCGTCCTTCGCGAACCAGGACGGATCGGTGTGGCCGTGCGGGCTGACGATCGGCAGGGCGGCGACTTCGCCATACAGGCGGCGCGCGATGTCGCGTTGCGTCGGGTCGCTCGGGAAAAGACGGTCGGGGTGAAGCATCGGAAGCCTCTACGCTGCAAGAGATGGGCAAAAGCAGGGTGGGGAAAAGGCGGGGTCCGTGCGGGGGACCGTCCCTACCGGCTGGTCGTATAATATTAATATATCAGATTAGATTGCAAGCCCAATCGTTCCCATTTCGCGGCATCGGTGCCGGTGCGGCCTGCGCCCAGTCGCCGCACCCGATCCGTTTGAGAGGGTGGCGATGGATTTGACCTTGATGAAGGGGGACGGGTAGATTGACGGGTATGACGAACATCCCACGGGCGGCGGTGCGCTGCCCGGATACATGCCTGCCGGAATGGAGCCATCGGTGAAGAAGGTCGCGACGACAGAGGATGAAGGCGGCCTGGTCTCCGCAACCGTGCGCCGTGCGGCGGCCCCGGCCGCGGCGGTCCGTCCGCCGCGCCGCGCCGCGACCGTGGCGTCGCGCATCTACCGCGATCTGCGGGCGGAGATCGTCTCGCTGAAGCGCAAGCCCGGCGACGCCATCGCCGAGAAGCAGATCGCCGAGGCCTATGGCGTCAGCCGCACGCCGGTGCGCGAGGCGGTGCTGAAGCTGGCCGACGAGGGTCTGATCGAGATTTTCCCGCAGTCCGGCACCTTCGTGTCGCGCATCCCGCTGGACGCCCTGCCGGAGGCCTTCGCCATCCGCAAGGCGCTGGAGGAGGCGACGGTGCGCTATGCGGCGGCGCGGGCCAGCCGCAGCCAGATCGCCGCGCTCCGCGCCAATCTGGAATTGCAGCGGGAGATGCAGGAAACCGCCAACTATGAAGGGTTCCATCAGGCCGACGAGGCGTTCCACGCGCTGATCGCGGAGATCGCCGGCTATCCCGGATTCTGGACGCTGATCCAGCAGACCAAGGTGCAGATCGACCGCTACCGTCTGCTGACCCTGCCGGTGCGCGGCCGCATCGCCGAGGTGATCGCGGAGCATGCCGCCATCCTCGAAGCGGTGGCGGCCAACGATCCCGCGGCCGCCATCAAGGCGCTGGACGACCATCTGGACGACCTGCAGATCTCGATCGCCGACATCCGCCGCGACTATCCGCGTTACTTCACCGCGCCCGGCGATCCGGTTTAAGGGGCCGGTCTAAGAAGCCGTTTCGGGCCTACTTCGCGTCGGCTTCCGCGGCGTAGGCCACCGGCTCGCCCAGGAAGTCCTCGCGGATCGGCGTGAAGATGTCGAGCAGCACGCCCGGCTCCAGCGCGACCACGCCATGCAGGATGTTGGACGGCACCATATAGCCGTCGCCGGCGTTCAGGCGCTGGGTGCGGCCGTCGATGGTGACGTCGAAGGACCCCTTCTCCACCACGGCGCATTGGACATGGGGATGGCGATGCTGCGCGCCGATGGCGCCGGCCTCGAACTCCACCCGCACCATCATCATCGTGTCGTTGTAGCCGAGAATCTTGCGGCGCACGCCGTCGCCGAGATCCTGCCACGGAATATCGCCCGCGGTCACGAACACGTCGGTGGTCATCCCTTGATTTCCTCCCCCAATGGAAAGCCCTCCTCCGCCCGTGAGAGGCGGGGAGGGCCGTCATCGTCAGCGCGCCAGCCAGCCGCCGTCGACGGGCAGGATGGTGCCGTGGATGTAGTCGGCGGCTTCCGACGCCAGGAACACCGCCGGGCCGCCGATGTCGGACGGCACGCTCCAGCGGCCGGCCGGGATGCGGCCGAGGATCTCGGCGCTGCGGCTCTCGTCGGCGCGTAGCGCCGCGGTGTTGTTGGTGGCGACATAGCCCGGCGCGATGGCATTCACGTTGATGCCCTTGCCGGCCCACTCGCAGGCCAGAAGCTTGGTGATGCCGGCGACGCCGCTCTTGGAGGCGGTGTAGGACGGCACGCGGATGCCGCCCTGGAAGGACAGCATGGACGCGATGTTGATGATCTTGCCCTTGCGGCCTTCATTGATGGCGTAGCGGCCGAAGGCCTGGCAGAGGAAGAACACCGTCTTGATGTTGATGTTCATCACGAGGTCCCAGTCGGCCTCGCTGAAGTCGACGGCGTCGGCGCGGCGGATCAGCCCGGCATTGTTGACCAGGATGTCCAGCTTGCCGAACTTGCCGACCGTCTCCTCCACCAGCCCCTGGACCGGGGCGATGGAGGTCAGGTCGGCGTGGATGCCGTGGAACTTGCGGCCGGCCGCCTCGACCAGACCCTTGGTCTCGTCCAGCGACACCACGTCGACGGCGGCGATGTCGGCGCCGGCCTGCGCCAGCGCCACGGCGATGCCCTGGCCGATGCCGGTGTTGGCGCCGGTGACCAGCGCCACCTTGCCGGTCAGGTCGAACGAAATGCTCATGGTCGGTTTCCGTTCTTATGCGTTGGTTTCAAATCCGGGGTTTCAAATCCGGCGGCGCGTCAGCGCAGGCGGTCCATGGCGACGAAGTCCATGTCCGTGAAGTCCTGGTTGTCGCCGCCCATCGCCCAGATGAAGGTGTAGTTGCGGGTGCCGACGCCGGAATGGATCGACCAGGGCGGGGAGATCACCGCCTGCTCGTTGGCGACGACGAGGTGGCGGGTCTGCTCCGGCTCGCCCATCAGGTGGATGACGCGGGCGTCATCGGGCAGGTCGAAGTAGAAATAGACCTCGCAACGCCGGTCATGGGTGTGGCACGGCATCGTGTTCCACATGTTGTTCGGCTTCAGCACCGTCATGCCCAGCACCAGCTGCGCGGTGCGCACCACGTCGGGGTGGATCATCTGGTAGATGGTGCGCTCGTTCGACTGGGCCGGGTCGCCGAGATGCACGGCCTTGGCCTGACCGATCGAGATCTTCATCGTCTCGAACCGGGCATGGGCGGGGGTGCTGTTCAGGTAGAACTTGGCCGGCTCGCGGCGGTCCAGGCTCTCGAACGTGACGTCCTTGCTGCCCATCGCGACATAGAGCGCATCGCGCGGCGCCAGTTCATAGACGGCACCGTCGACGGTGACGCGGCCGGCGCCGCCGACATTGACCACGCCCAGCTCGCGCCGGTCGAGGAAGTTGGGCG
The DNA here is from genome assembly GCF_003115935.1 of Azospirillum sp. TSH20. Lineage (NCBI taxonomy): Bacteria > Pseudomonadati > Pseudomonadota > Alphaproteobacteria > Rhodospirillales > Azospirillaceae > Azospirillum > Azospirillum sp. TSH20. The sequence goes on along the minus strand of NZ_LGQU01000011.1, from coordinate 32,822 downwards.
AGCCGATCTCCTTGGAGGATTCCAGCTTCACCGGGCCGGCGACCGGCATGGCGCCGCCGACGACGAAACGGTCGATGTGGCTGTAGGTGAAGACGGTCTCGTCGGCCTCGAACAGGGTCGGGACCAGGAAATGGTCGCGCAGCGTCTCGGTGTCGAAAGCGCGGACGGCATCGGGGTGCGAGGCGTGCCGGACGGAGATTTTCATGGGGTGGTCCTTTCAAATCTGTGCAGCCGGCTGTCCGGCAGGTCTGGCGCCATCATACTAATATACTAGTAAGCAGAGCAAGGCTTAATGATGGAAATCCGGACATTTCATCAAACGGAGGGTGCGACAAAGACGCCGGGGGCGGTCGAACCGTGAAGGGGCGGGGGCGCCGCGTTGCGCTGGCGGCCATGGTAATATATTAGTGGACGGTCCTCGTCCGGAGTGTCCAATCATGACCACCCAGCCATCTGGCCAGCCATCTGGCCGGCAGCCCCGCAAGCGCATCGCCCTCGTCGCCCACGACGCCCGCAAGGCGGACCTCATCGCCTGGATCGGCGCCAACATCGCGGCTCTGGACGGCCACGCCTTCTGGGCGACCGGAACCACCGGCCAAAAGGTGCGCGACGCCCATCCCGGCCTGGACGTGACCCCGCTGAAGAGCGGTCCGCTGGGCGGCGACCAGCAGATCGGCGCGATGATCGCGGAGGGGCGGATCGACCTGCTGGTCTTCTTCGTCGATCCGATGACCGCCCAGCCGCACGACGTGGATGTGAAGGCGCTGACCCGGCTGGCGACGCTCTACAACATCCCGATGGCCTGCAACGAGGCGACGGCCGACATGATCGTCTCCTCCGCCCATTTCGCCAGCGGCTACGCCCCGCGCGCCGCCTGCTTCACGGCGTACGAGACGCGCAAGGTGTGAGCGCGTCCGCCATCCTCAGGCAGTGAAATACTGTGGATAAGTCTGCTGGACGTCGGCGATGCCCAGCTGCAGGTCGGTCAGGTGGTGGCGCAGTTCGCCCACCGCGCGGTCGGGGTCGCGGGCGGCGACCGCCTCGACGATGGCGCTGTGTTCGCCCAGCGCCTTGTCCATCCGGCCGGCGGCCGGCAGGGTCAGGTGGCGGTAGCGGTCGATCTGCCGCTTCACCTGCTGGGTCAACGCCCAGAAGCCGGGATAGCCGGAGATCTCCGCCAGCAGCGCGTGGAACGCCTCGTCGGCATCGTGGAAGCCGTCGAAATTGCCGGCCTCCTTCATCTCGCGCTGCAGTTCCAGATTGGCGCGCAGGCGGGCGATCTGGCTGCCGGTCGCCTGTTCGGTGGCGTAGCGCACCGTCGCCTCCTCCAGCGCGCGGCGGATGGCGATGGCCTCCGGCAGGGCGCTGAGAGGGATGCGGGCGACGAAGGTGCCGGACTGCGGGAACACCTCCACCAGACCTTCGTCGGCAAGCTTCAGCATCGCCTCGCGCACTGGCGTGCGGCTGACGCCATAGGCCTCCGCCACCTCCTTCTCGATCACCGGCTCGCCCGGTTTGCGGCGCAGCGAGACGATGTCGTCGCGCAGGTCGCGATAGATGGTGCCCGACACGGTGGCGCCGCGATGGGCGGGTCTCGCGGTGGCGCTGGCGGGCCGGCGACGGCGGCGGCGCGCCGGTGCGGCCACGGCCACCAAATTCGAATCGCCCGCATTGGAATCCATGGTCGTCCCGTTCATGTCCTTCGGCCTGATGCCGCAATTACTAATATATCGCTGCGCTTCCATGGGCGAAAAGCCTTTTGCCGCCGGAAATTCATGGCTGCCCGGCGACAGCTCCTGTGACAGCTTGGGACGGGCGGTTCAGCAGGGTTGCAATGGCCGGGCTGCTTGTTTCACTCTCCACAACCTACCCATACGTATACCCACCTTTACACCGCCCATTGCGAGCCCGATCCGCATGACCGCAGCGCCGACCACCCCCTCGCCGTCGGAACGGCTGTTCCGCAAGGCGGCGCTCGACCGCCTGTCGTCGCCGGAGGAACTGGACCGGCTGGTCACGCTGACCACGCCGCGGGGCTGGCTGGCCCTGACCGCGCTGCTGGGGCTGCTGGCGCTGGCTCTGGTTTGGGCGGTGGTGGGGAGCATCCCGACGCGGGTGACCGGCTCCGGCCTGCTGGTCAGCAGCGGCGGCCGGGTGTTCGATGCGGTCGCCAGCGCGTCCGGTGCGCTGGTGGCGCCGCTGGTGAAGCCGGGCGACACGGTGACCGCCGGCCAGCTGCTGGCACGCGTCGACAAGGCGGAGCTTGAACAGACGCTCGACCACGCGCGGGCGGTGGTGAGGGAGCGGGAGCAGGATCTGGCGCGCCGCACCAATCAGCTGGAGCGCGAGGCACAGGCCCGCCGTGCCAACTTCGCCGCCCGTCGTGCCGCCCTGAGGCAGGTCGTGGCCGCCGCCGAGACGCGCGTGCAGTTCCTCGACACCCTGCTGCGCGGGCAGGAGGACATCGCCAGCCGAGGCTTCACCACCCGCCAGCGGGTGGAGGATACGCGGCAGGAGCTGGCCGCTGCCCGCCAGAAGGTCAGCGACGCCAAGAGCCAGCTTCTGCAGATCGACACCGAGGAGCTGGACATGGCCAGCCGGGCGGAGCAGACGCTGACCGAGGGGCGCGACCGTGTCGCCGATGCCCGCCGGCGGGTGGACGAGCTTGCCCTGCAACTGGAGCAGGACACGCGGATCCTCAGCCCGACCGACGGGCGCGTCACCGAATGGAAGGTGGCGGAGGGCGCTCGCGTCGTCGCCGGTACCCCGGTGGTCAGCATCGAAAGCGGATCGCGCGGTCTGCAACTGGTGCTCTATGTCCCGCCCGAGCATGGCAAGAAGCTGAAGCCCGGCATGGATGTCCGCATCGCGCCGTCGACGGTGCGCAAGGAGGAGTACGGCACGCTGGTCGGCCGGGTCGCCGAGGTGTCGGACTTCCCCTCCACCCCGCAGGGCATGCAGGCGGTGCTGCAGAACGACCGGCTGGTGACGCAGTTCTCCGCCAAGGGACCGCCGTTTGCCGTGCGCGTCGATCTGGTGCCGGAGGCCGGCACGCCGTCCGGCTACCGCTGGTCGTCCGGCGGCGGTCCGGCGATGACCATCACCAGCGGCACCCTGGCCGAGGGCGAGGTGACGGTGCGCGAACAGCCGCCGATGGCCTTCGTCATCCCGGCCCTGCGCAAGGCGACCGGCCTGTGAGCGCAAAGCCGCCGGTTCGCAAACAGACCCGCGTGCGCACGCCCACCCTGCTGCAGATGGAGGCGGTGGAGTGCGGCGCCGCCTCGCTCGGCATCGTCCTGGCCCATTTCGGCCGCTGGGTGCCGCTGGAGGAGCTGCGCGTCGCCTGCGGCGTGTCGCGCGACGGCAGCAAGGCCAGCAATCTGCTGCGCGCGGCGCGGCGCTATGGCTTGACCGCCAAGGGCTTCAAGAAGGAGCCCGACGCGCTGGCCGACATGCCCTGGCCGATGATCGTCCATTGGAACTTCAACCATTATCTGGTCTTCGAAGGCTTCAAGGGCGATCACGCCTATCTGAACGATCCGGTCACCGGCCCGCGCCGAGTCACCCGCGCGGAGTTCTCCGAGGCCTTCACCGGTGTCGCCCTGGCCTTCGAGAAAGGTCCGGAGTTCGTCGCCGGAGCGAAGCCGCCAAGCCTTGCCGGCATGCTGGGACGGCAGTTGACGCGGTCGCGCGCCGCGGTGGGCTTCGCGCTGGCCGCCAGTCTGGCGCTGGTGCTGCCGGGCATCGCCCTGCCGGCCTTCACCAAGGCCTTCGTCGACGAGGTGCTGATCGGCGGGCAGCGCAGCTGGCTGGTGCCGCTTCTGCTGGGGATGGGCGCCACGGCGCTGCTGCGGGCGGCGCTGACGGCGCTGCAGCAGTCGGCATTGCTGAAGCTGGAGACCAAATTCGCCATGGTGATGGCCAGCCGCTATGTCTGGCGGCTGCTGCAATTGCCGGTTCCCTTCTTCGGCCAGCGCCATCCCGGCGACATCGCCGGCCGGGTCGCCGCCAACGACCGGGTGGCGCGGCTGCTGTCGGGCGAGATGGCGACGGCGGCGATGAGCCTGCTGACGGTGGTCTTCTTCGGGCTGGTCATGCTGACCTACGACGTGGCGCTGGCGGCGGTGACCATCCTGCTGGTGCTGGGCAACGTGCTGTTCCTGCGCGGCGCCTCGCGCGGGCGGGAGGATGCCGGGCGGCGCCTGCTGTCGGAACAGGCCAAGCTGGGCGCCGTCACCATCGGCAGCATCCAGGCGATCGAGACGCTGAAGTCGGCCGGGCTGGAGGGGCAGGCGTTCGAGCGCTGGGCCGGCTATCAGGCCCGGCTGTTGTCGGTGCGCCAGACGCTGGGGGTTCATTCGGCGATGCTGACGGTGGCGCCGACCTTCCTCAATGCGCTGGGCACGGCGGCGATCCTGGGGCTGGGCGCGGTGCGGGTGATGGACGGGGCGCTGACCGTCGGCGCGCTGGTGGCGTTCCAGAGCCTTGCGGCCAGCTTTTCCGAGCCGGTTGCCAAGCTGGTCGGCATGGGCGGGACGCTGCAGCGGGTGAAGGCCGACCTGCAGCGGCTGAACGACACGCTGAACCATGCGCCCGACCCGCAGTCCGGTCTCGCCGCCGAGGGGGCGGAGGTTGCGGATGGGCCGGCGCGGCTGAGCGGAGGGGTGGAACTGGTCGACGTGTCCTTCGGCTACAGCGTGCTCGACCCGCCGCTGATCGAGGGGCTGTCGCTGGCGCTGGCGCCGGGGATGCGGGTGGCGCTGGTCGGCGGGTCGGGCAGCGGAAAATCCACCGTCGGCCGGCTGATCTGCGGCCTCGTCCAGCCCTGGTCGGGGCAAATCCTGTTCGACGGGCAGGCGCCGGCGGAAATCCCGGTGGGGCTGCGCGCCGCCTCCATCGCCTATGTCGACCAGGACGTCTTCCTGTTCGACGGCTCGGTGCGCGACAACCTGACCCTGTGGGACCGCACGGTGCCGGAAGCGGCGCTGACCCGCGCGCTGGAGGATGCCGCCATCCTGGGCGAGGTCGCCGGGCGCCAGGGCCAGCTCGACGCGCCGGTCGCCGAAGGGGGCGTGAATTTCAGCGGCGGCCAGCGCCAGCGGCTCGAGATTGCTCGTGCGTTGGCCGGCAACCCGTCGATCCTGGTGTTGGACGAGGCGACGGCGGCGCTGGACGTGGCGACGGAAAAGCTGATCGACGACAATCTGCGGCGGCGCGGCTGCACCTGCATCATCATCGCCCACCGGCTGAGCACGATCCGCGATTGCGACGAGATCATCGTGCTGAACCAGGGCCGGGTGGTGGAGCGCGGCAGCCACGAGGATCTTCTGGCGCGCGGTGGCGAGTACGCCTCGCTGATCGCGGCGGGGTGAGGCGATGGACGTTCTGGACAGCCCCGCGACCCTGCATGGCCCCATCCTGGTGGAGGGTGGCAACCACCGGCCGCTGACGCTGGACGACCCGCGGCTGGGATGGCGGGTGGAGGACGGCTATGTCGACCTGTTCCACCTCGCAGGCGGCAGCGGCCGGCGCCGCCACCTGTTCCGGGCGGAAACCGGGGCACTGCTGTTCGGGGTCGGCATGCAGGCCGGCGCGACCCTGGTTGCGGTCGGGTCCATCGGCTCGCGCCTCAGCGGGGTGGAGCGGGAGGCGCTGGCCGGGGCGGAGGATTTCCTGCCCCATGCCGAAGCCTGGATCCTGCGCCTGACCGATGCCGCGACCGGCGGCGAGGCGGTCTGGCCAGACCGGGTGGCGGAACCGGGCGAGCGCTCGCTCGGTCCCGGCGAACGGCTGTATGCCGACCCGCGCCGGCCGCTGTGGCTGACGGTGACGGAGGGGGAGGTCGCGTGGCTGGGCGGTCCGCCGACAGGGGCCGGTGAGCCGCCGCTGCCGATGGCCGACCGCGCCTGGATTGAAAGTACCGCAGGGGCCGCCGTTTCGGTCACCGAGGCATGGCCCGACGCCGCCACGCTTTGGCCGGCCTTCGACCGCTTCCATGCGCTGGTGCTCGACCGCATCGGCAGCCGCGTCGCCGCCCAGGCGGACAGCGAGGCGAAGCGCGCCCTGCGCAGCCGGGAATCGGCACGGGAGTCGCTGGCCCAGGCGCTGGGCGGCCTGTCCGACCTCGTCGACGGGCAGGCGTCCGCGGCCGCTCCGGTCCTTGGCGACCCGCTGTCGGGCGCGCTGGCCGCGCTGATGGCGCATATGGGGCTGGAGGAGCCGCTTCCCCGCATCGATGCCGCCGGCAAGCCGGCCTCGGAAACGCTGGACCTGATACTGGCCGCGGCGCGCCTGCGCGGTCGCAAGGTGATCCTGCGCGACGGCTGGTGGCGCAGCGAAGGGGCGCCGATGCTCGGCTGGCTGGAGGAGGGCAGGGTGCCGGTGGCGCTGCTGCCCACCCCGGCCGGCTTCGACATGCTGGAGTCCCGCGGCCGGCGCCGCGTGACGCAGGCGGTGGCCGACCTGCTGGCGGCGGAGGCGCTGCATCTCTACCGCCCGCTGCCGGCCCGCGCGCTGGGTGCGGCGGAGGCGATCCGCTTCCCCCTGCGTGGTCTTGGCGGCGACGGGATGCGGCTGGGGCTGAGCGGGCTGGCGGTGGCGGTGCTGGGGCTGCTGGTGCCGGTCGCCACCGGCTTCCTGTTCGACAGCGCCATCCCGCGCGCCGATACCGGGCAGCTGTTCTTCATCATCGCCGGGCTGGTCGCCGCCGCCATCGGCGGCGCGGCGTTCGACATCGTCAAGGTGATGGCGGTGCTGCGGCTGGAAAGCCGGATCGACGGGGTGATGCAGGCGGCCTTCATCGACCGTCTGTTCGCCCTGCCGGTCGGCTTTTTCCGCCGCTACACCGCCGGCGACCTCGCCGACCGGGCGCTGGGGTTGCAGACCGTGCGCGAGATCCTGGCGGCGAGCACGGTGACCGGCCTGCTGGGCGCGCTGTTCGGGTCGATCAGCCTGGGGCTGCTGGCGATCTATGACTGGCGCCTCGCCCTGATTGCGACAGGCTTGGCGCTGCTGTCGGCGCTGGTGACCGCGGCGCTGTCCTATGGCCAACTGCGGCATGAGCGGGAGCATATCCGCCGACAGGGCCGCTTGGACGGGCTGGTGCTGCAGCTGATCGTCGGCATCGGCAAGCTGCGCGTCGCCGGGGCGGAGCCGCGGGCGATGGCGGAATGGGCGCGCGGTTTCTCGGCGCAGAAATCCCGCGCGGTGGCCGCCCAGCGCTACGGCAACGCGCTGGAGACTTTCCACGCCGCCTTCCCGACGCTGGCGACCATCGCGGTGTTCCTGGCGGTGGCGCTGCTGATGGAATCGGACGCCAAGCAGCAGGCGCTTCAAGCTTTGGCGGCGACGCCGGGGCAGGAGGCGCCGGCCGCCTTCTCCACCGGCAGTTTCCTCGCCTTCATCACCGCCTTCGGCCAGCTGCTGGCGGCGCTGACCGAGATGGCGCACGCCCTGACCAAGAGCCTGACAGTCCTGCCGCTGCTGGAGCGCGCCCGTCCGATCCTGGAGACCGCACCCGAGGTTCAGGCCGGCCGCGACGCGCCGGGTGAATTGCAGGGCGGCATCACGCTCAGCCGTGTCGGCTTCCGCTACGCCCCCGATGCGCCGCCGGTGCTGCACGACCTCAGCCTGTCGATCGAACCGGGGGAGTTCGTCGCCATCGTCGGCGCGTCGGGCAGCGGCAAATCGACGGTGATGCGCCTGCTGCTGGGCTTCGAACGGCCGGACCAGGGGGAGGTGTTCTTCGACGGCCGCGCCGCCGAACGGCTCGACCTCGCCGCCGTGCGCCGGCAGATCGGCGTGGTGCTGCAGAACGGGCGGATCACGGCGGGCAGCCTGTTCCAGAACATCGTCGGCACCGCACCGCTCGGGCTGGACGATGCGTGGCATGCGGCGCGGCTGGTCGGGCTGGACCGCGACATCGAACAGATGCCGATGGGCATGCACACGGTGCTGATGGACGGCGGCGGCACCCTGTCGGGCGGCCAGCGCCAGCGGTTGATGATCGCCCGCGCCCTGGTCCATCGTCCGCGCGTCCTGCTGCTGGACGAAGCGACCAGCGCGCTCGACAACCGCACCCAGGCGGTGGTGACGGCGTCGCTCGCCAAGCTCAGCGTCACCCGCGTGGTGATCGCCCACCGCCTCAGCACCATCCGCGACGTCGACCGCATCCTGGTTCTGGAGGCCGGGCGGCTGGTGCAGTCCGGGCGGTACGAGGATCTGATGGCGGTGGACGGGCCGTTCCGGACGCTGGCCAGTCGGCAGTTGCTTTAGGGGGAATGATGCGCAAGGTCCTGTATATCCTGGGCAATCTCAGCGACGAGGACATCGAGTGGATGGCCCGCGCCGGCCGGCGGCTCGATCTGGCCGGCGGGCAGGTGCTGGTGCGCCAGGGGGAGGCGGCGGACTCGCTCTACATCGTGCTGGAGGGCCATGCCACCGTCGATGTCGCCGGGGTCGGGACGGTGGCGCGGCTGGGCAGCGGCGAGGTGGTCGGCGAGGTGTCCTTCGTCGATTCGGCGCCGCCCTCGGCCACCGTGTCGGCGGACGGGCGCTGCATCGTTCTGGCGCTGGCCAAGCGGGAGATCGAGGCGCGGCTGCGCAGCGACGGCGGCTTCGCCGGGCGCTTCTACAAGGCCTTGGCGATCTTCCTGGCCGACCGCCTGCGCGGCACCGTCGACCGGCTGAAATACGGCAAGGGCCAGACGATGGACGCCGGCCGGATCATGGAGGACGAGCTGGACGAGGGGCTGCTCGATCAGGTCTCGCTCGCCGGTGCGCGGTTCGAGCGGATGCTGCGGACGCTGATGGCGGCGCGGGGATAGGGGGAGGCTGTATTGCCCCCACCCCGACCCTCCCCCGCTCTCGCAGGGGAGGGAGAAGACGGGCGATGCCTTACAGCTTGGCCGCCGCGTCGAACACCGCGTGGCTGTAGGCGCCTTCCGGCTTCTTCGAGATGACCGGGGTGGAGGCGCCCGACATCAGGATGTCCACCGTGCGGTTGAAGTCGGCCGGGTCGAGATAGCCGGTGCCCTTGGCGCCGCCGTCGATCAACTTGGCGACCTCCTGCATCATGGTGGTCTGGTGCTCCTCGGTCTGGGCGCCGGTGGTGTCGTTCTCCAGCACGATCTTCACCGCCTCGTCCTGGTTCTTGGCGGCGTACTCCCAGCCCTTGGCCGAGGCCTTCACGAACTTCGCCAGCTTCTCCACCACCTTCGGATCGGACAGCGCCTTTTCCGTGGCGTAGAGGCCATCCTCCAGGGTGGCGACGCCCTGGTCCTGATACTTGAAGACGGTCAGCTCGTCGGCCTTCATGCCGGCTTCGATCAGCTGCCAATATTCGTTGTAGGTCATGGTGGAGATGCAGCTGGCTTGCTTCTGCAGCAGCGGATCGACGTTGAAGCCCTGCTTCAGAACCTTGACGTCCGGGGTCGAGCCGGAGGTGGAATAGCCCAGCTTGCTCATCCAGGACAGGAAGGGATATTCGTTGCCGGAGAACCAGACGCCCAGCGTGTGGCCCTTGAAGTCCTTCGGGTCCTTGATGTTGGCATCCTTGCGGCAGGTCAGCATCATGCCGGACTTCTGGAACATCTGAGCGATGTTGACCAGCGGCACGCCCTTTTCGCGGCTGGCGAGCGCCGACGGCATCCAATCGACGATCACGTCGGCGCCGCCGGCGGCGATGACCTGGGTCGGGTTGATGTCGGGGCCGCCGGCCTTGATGGTGACGTCCAGCCCGGCGTCCTTGTAGAAGCCCTTGGCCGCCGCAACGTAATAGCCGGCGAACTGGGCCTGGGTGACCCATTTCAGCTGGAGCGTCAGCGGATCGGCGGCGGCGGCCGGCGCGCCCCAGCCGGCGAGGCCGGTGAGCGCGGTGGCGGCGAGCAGGACGGCGGAGGCAAGGGTCTTCATCGCGTTCGATCCTCTTCTGGCTGGAGTTTGTCTTGGCTTGAGGCGGTCAGCGTTTGCGGAAAGACGGGTGCCAGGCGGTGACATGCCGCTCCGCCAGTGCAAGCGCACCGTAGAGCAGCGATCCGGTCAGGGCGGCGACGGCGATGGTCGCCCACACGACATCCAGATTCATCCGGGCGACCTGGGTGGAGATGCGGAAGCCCATCCCCACCACCGGCGTCCCGAAGAACTCGGCGACGATGGCCCCGATAAGTGCCAAGGTCGAGTTGATCTTCAGTCCGTTGAACAAAAAGGGCAAGGCGCAGGGAAGCCGAAGCATCGCCAGCGTGCGCCAGTAACCGGCACCGTAGGACCGCATCAGGTCGAGCTGGATGCGCTCGGCGGATTGGAGACCGGCCAAGGTGTTGATGAGCATGGGGAAAAAGGTCATCACCACGATCACGGCGGCCTTGGACTGCCAGTCGAAGCCGAACCACATCACCATGATCGGCGCGATTCCCACCACTGGCACGGCGCTGGCGAGGTTGCCGAGCGGCAGCAGCCCGCGCGCCAGGAAAGGCACCCGGTCGGCCAGGATCGCCACGAGGAACCCGGCACCGCAGCCGATCAGGTAGCCGCGCAGGACGGAGGTCAGCACCGTTTGGCGGAAATCGTCCCACAGGTCGGCGGCATTGGCGGCAAAGGCGGTCAGCACGAGGCTCGGCGGCGGCAACAGGATGGTCGGCACCTGGAAGCCGCGGGTCAGGATCTCCCACAGCATGACCAGCGCCAGCCCGAACAGGGCGGGACCGGCCAGCCGCGCCGGACCGCTCACCCCCGCCAGCAGGGCCAGCACCCGCCACAGCAGCAGGGTGGCGCCGGCCATGGAGAGCCAAAGCCCGCCGGCCTGGGCGAGCGCGTGGCCCTGGCTCAGCAGCAGGAGCGGCGTGGCATAGGCGGCGGCGACTCCGGTCAACAGGAGCAGGGCTTCTCCCAGGGCGGAAGCGGGCAGGCGCCTCGCCAGAATGGTTGCGACGGTCAGTGCAAAAAGCCCCAGGGCTGCCGGTATCTGCGGCAGATACAGGGCGGTGCCGTCGAGCGTGGCGAAGGGCAGCAACGGGGCGGCCAGCATCACCAGCGGCCAAGGGGCCATGGCGGGGCGGGCTATTTTGGACCGAGTCATCGCGCACCTCCCCGGCCGCCCGGCACCAGCGCCCGTTCGGCGAGGCCGACGGCGGCGACCAGCGTGACGCTCAGCAATGCTGCCATCACCAGCGCGCTCCAGATCTGCACGGTCTGGCCATAGTAGGAGCCGGACAGCAGCCGCGCGCCCAACCCCGCCTGTCCACCGGTCGGCAACTCGGCGACGATGGCGCCGACGACGCTGGCGGCGACCGCGATCTTCAGGCTGGTGAACAGGTAGGGCAGGGAGGCCGGCAGGCGCAGCAGGCGGAAGGTCTGGGCGGTGCCGGCGCTGTAGGTGCGCATCAGGTCCAGCGTCAGCGGATCGGCGGAGCGCAGCCCCTTCACCATGCCAATGGTGATGGGGAAGAAGCAGAGATAGGCGGCGATGATCGCCTTGGGCAGCAGGCCGGTGAAGCCGATGTTGCCGAGGATCACCACGATCATCGGCGCAATCGCCAGGATCGGCACGGTCTGGGACGCGATGACCCAGGGCAGCAGGCTCGATTCCAGCGTGCGCGCCTGAACGATCCCCGCCGCCAGCGCCACCCCCAGCACCACCCCCATGCCGAAGCCGGCCAGCGCCGCCCCGGCGGTGACGCCGGTGTGGTAGAGCAGGTTGCGGATGCTGGTCACCGGATAGCCGGTCAGGGAATTGTAGAGGTCCAGCGCCACCTGATTCGGCGTCGGCAGGATCGGGCGCTTCATCGCCAGCGTGGCGCGGATCAGGTCGGCGGTCGTCCAGTCGTGGCCGGCGCGGTTCAGCGCGTCCGTCGCCATCGGCGCATTCAGCCAGACCGCACCGGCGTACCACAGCACCAGCACCGCCAGCGCCATCACGGCCACCGGCAGCGTCTTCTTAGTCGTCATAGCTGTGGCCCTCCATCAGCCCTTCGCGGACGCGGTGGGCGATGCGCTGGAACTCCGGGCTTTCGCGGATGTCGAGTGTGCGCTCGCGCGGCAGGTCGCGGTCGCAGTCGATGACGTCGAGGATGCGGCCGGGGCGCGGGCTCATCACCACGATGCGGGTGGAGAGGAAGACCGCCTCGGCAATCGAGTGGGTGACGAAGATGCAGGTCTTGCGGGTGCTCAGCCACAGGCGGGTGAGCTGAAGGTTCAGATGGTCGCGGGTGATCTCGTCGAGCGCGCCGAACGGCTCGTCCATCAGCAGCAGGTCGGGGTTGAAGGCGAGCGCGCGGGCGATGGACACCCGCTGCTGCATGCCACCCGACAGCTGCCAGGGGAACTTGCGCTCGAAGCCCGACAGGCCGACGAGGTCCAACTGCTCGCGGGCACGCTGCTGCCGCTCGGCCTTGGGCAGCCCCATGATTTCCAGCGGCAGCATGACGTTGCGCTCCACCGTCCGCCAGGGGTAGAGCGCCGGGGCCTGGAAGACATAGCCATAGGCGCGTTTCAGCCGTGCCTGTTCCGGCGTCATGCCGTTGACCGTCACCTCGCCGGAAGTCGGCTGTTCGAGGTCGGCGACAACGCGCATCAGCGTGGTCTTGCCACAGCCGCTGGGGCCGATCAGCGAGATGAAATCGCCCTTGGCAATCGACAGGCTGACGTCGCTCAGCGCGTAGACCGGATGATCGGCGGCCTGATAGGTCAGGGTCAGGTTGCGGATGTCGACGATGGTGCGCGGCGCGGGGTCTGCGCCCGGCGGAACCAGAGTGAGCGGTGCGGGCTGGGCGGCTGGCACGGCGGTCGTCCCTTCGCGTTGTCGTCTGTCGCGGGGGACGGGAGCAAGAAGCGAGCCAGATCGTGCAGTAGTGGGGAAGTTAGCGGGTAGTAGATTGATTTCACGAAGAGAAAACTTGTCCATTGGGACAGGAACTGACGGGACGGACAGTGGTCCGGCGGGTGTGCTTTGCGAGGAGCGCACAATTTTCGGGCTGAGGCTGTCCCGGTGGTGAATTTTAGGGCAGGGGATATGCCCTCTCCCGCCCCGGGAGAGGGAGGGACCCGCCGAAGGCGGGAGGGTGAGGGGCTATCCGGACATGGATTCCTGATCCTTGGATCACCCCTCACCCTTCCCAAGCTTCGCTTGGGCCCCTTCCCTCTCCCGGGGCGGGAGAGGGAAACAACGCCACCCTTGCCAGTCCTGCCCCGTCCCCGCTAACTGTTCGGACGGCCGACAAATGCACGGGTCCCATGCTCGACAGTTTCCTGCTCGCCTTCACCGCCCTGTTCTCCATCGTCAATCCGTTGGCGATGGCGCTGATCTTCAGTCAGGTGACGGCGGACAGCAGTCCGCGCGACCGGGCGCGGCTGGCCGGTCTGGTCAGCGTCTATTCGGCCATCGTCATGCTGACCGCGCTGTGGGCGGGTGCCTATGTGCTGAACTTCTTCGGCGTGTCGATGGCGGCGCTGCGGATCGCCGGCGGCTTCGTGGTGGCCGAACGGGCCTGGGCGCTGCTGACCGCGCCGGAACGGCACGAGGCGCGCAAGCAGGAACAGGCCGCCCCGACCGGCGACAACGACCGGCTGGCGGAATCGGCCTTCTTCCCGATGACGATCCCCTTCACCACCGGGCCGGGCACCATTTCGGTCGCCATCGCGCTGGGCTCCACCCGCCCGACGCACGGGGCCGGCGGGCTGATGGAGTTCTTCCTGGGCATGTCGGGGGCGGCGCTGGCGATTGCCGCCCTGGTCTGGCTGTCCTACCGCTCCGCCGACCGCATCGTAGCCTTCCTGGGTCCGACGCGGGTGCGGGTGCTGACGCGGCTGTTCGCCTTCCTGCTGTTCTGCGTCGGCGTCCAGATCCTGCTGACCGGTGTTCTGGACGCCTTCCCGCTGCTGTCGCAGAAGGGCTGAGTTTCAGCTTTTCGGACGCAGGTCCTGCACGCGCTTGGCCTTGCCGATGGACCGGGCGATGCCGCCGGGTTCGACAGCCTCGACGCGGGTGCTGATGCCGATCAGCGACTTGATCGAGTGCTGCAGGTGCTTGGCGTGGCCATCCCATTCCGACGGGTGGATGTCCTCGTGCATCTCCACCCGGACGGCGAGGTTGTCCATGTGGCCGTCGCGGCTCACCACCAGTTCATAGTGCGGGGCGAGCGCCGGGATCTTGCAGATCAGCTCCTCGACCTGGGTCGGGAAGACGTTCACGCCGCGGATGATGAGCATGTCGTCGGAGCGGCCGGTGATCTTGTCCATCCGCCGCATGCCGCGCGCCGTCGGCGGCAGCAGCCGGGTCAGGTCGCGGGTGCGGTAGCGGATGACCGGCATGCCCTGCTTGGTCAGGGTGGTGAAGACCAGCTCGCCATAGGAGCCGTCGGGCAGCACCTCGCCTGAGTCGGGATCGATGATCTCGGGATAGAAATGGTCCTCCCAGATCACCGGGCCGTCCTTGGTCTCGACGCATTCCGACGCCACGCCCGGCCCCATCACCTCCGACAGGCCGTAGATGTCGACGGCGTGGATGTTGAAGGTGCGCTCGATCTCCTCGCGCAGAGCGCCGGTCCAGGGCTCGGCGCCGAAGATGCCGACGCGCAGGCTGGTGCTGCGCGGGTCGATGCCCTGGCGGCGCATCTCGTCGGCGATGTTCAGCATGTAGGACGGCGTGACCATGATGATGGTCGGCTTGAAGTCCTGGATCAGCTGGACCTGCTTTTCGGTCTGGCCGCCCGACATCGGGATGACGGTGCAGCCCAGCCGCTCCGCCCCGTAATGGGCGCCGAGGCCGCCGGTGAACAGGCCGTAGCCATAGGCGATGTGCACCCGGTCGCCGCGCGTGCCGCCGGCGGCGCGGATGGAGCGGGCGACGACCTCCGCCCATACGTCGATGTCGCCCTTGGTGTAGCCGACCACCGTCGGCCGCCCGGTGGTGCCGCTGGAGGCATGGACGCGCACGATGTCCTCCATCGGCACGGCGAACATGCCGAAGGGGTAGGCCTGGCGCAGGTCGTCCTTCACGGTGAAGGGGAACAGCGCCAGATCCTTCAGTTCCTTGAAATCGTCGGGATGGACGCCCTTCGCCTCGCACTTGGCGCGAAAGGGGGCCACGTTGGCGTAGGAATGGCGGAGCGACCATGCCAGCCGCTCCGTCTGCATCGCCACGATCTCGTCGCGGCTGGCGAACTCGTAGCGGTCCATGCCGGCTTTCGCGCCCTGGTTAACGCCGGTATCGGTCATGATGGACATGGTGCGCTTCTCCCCTTCGTACTGATGCCCGGCGCTTGGCGGCCGGTGATGCCGATTTTTGTTCAGACCCGCTCCACCATCATGGCGATGCCCTGGCCGACGCCGATGCACATGGTGCAGAGCGCGCGGGTCGCCTTGCGGTCCTCCAGTTCCATCACCGCGCTGGCGACCAGACGGGTGCCGCTGGCGCCCAGCGGGTGGCCGAGAGCGATGGCGCCGCCGTTGGGGTTCACATGCTCGGCGTCGTCGGGCAGGCCCAGCATGCGCAGCACGGCGAGGCCTTGCGCTGCGAAAGCCTCGTTCAGCTCGATCACGTCGACGTCGCCGATGGAGAGGCCGAGGCGGGCCAGCAGCTTCTGCGTCGCCGGGGCCGGGCCGATGCCCATGACGCGCGGCGCCACGCCGGCCACCGCGGTGCCGACGACGCGGGCGCGCGGGGTCAGGCCGTAGCGCTTCACCGCGTCGGCCGAGGCGACGATCACCGCGGCGGCCCCGTCATTCACGCCCGACGCGTTGCCGGCGGTGACGCTGCCGCCTTCCTTGCGGAAGGGGGTGGAGAGCTTGGCCAGCGCCTCCAGCGTGGTGTCGGGGCGCAGATGCTCGTCGGCGGCGACGATGGTCGGCTCGCCCTTGCGGCGGGGGATGGAGACCGGGACGATCTCACGGGCGAGGCGCCCCGATTCCTGGGCGCGGCCGGCGCGCTGCTGGCTGCGGACGGCGAAGGCGTCCTGGTCGGCGCGGGAGATGTTGTAGTCGGCGGCGACGTTCTCCGCCGTCTCCGGCATGCTGTCGATGCCGAACTTCGCCTTCATCAGCGGATTGACGAAGCGCCAGCCGATGGTGGTGTCGAAGATCTCGGCCTGCCGGGAGAAGGCGCTGTCGGACTTGCCCATGACGAAGGGGGCGCGGGTCATGCTCTCCACGCCGCCGGCGACGATCAGCTCGGCCTCGCCCGCCTTGATGGCGCGGGCGGCCATGCCGATGCTGTCCATGCCGGAGCCGCAGAGGCGGTTGACCGTGGTGCCGGGCACCGCCTCGGGCAGACCGGCCAGCAGCGCCGCCATGCGGGCGACGTTGCGGTTGTCCTCACCGGCCTGGTTGGCGCAGCCGAGGATCACGTCGTCGACGGCAGACCATTCGACGCCGGGATTGCGCTCCATCAGGGCCTTCAGCGGCACCGCGGCGAGGTCGTCCGGGCGCACCGGAGCCAGCCCGCCGCCGTAACGGCCGAAGGGGGTGCGGACGGCATCGCAGATGTAGGCTTCACGCATGGTTCGCTCCAGAAACTATCAAATGGGGATCGTGACCGTGGCCGCCAGGGGCGTTTACTCCACAGGAATCACGGTCCCCGCGATGCGCGCCGACTGGCCGCGGAAGAGACCGACCACCGTGCCGTCCTGGTTGGTGACGGTGACGTCGTAGACGCCGGAGCGGCCGCGCTTGTGCACCTCGCGGCATTCGGCGGTCAGCACGTCGCCCAGCCTGGCCGGAGCCGGGAAGGTGATGGAGCAGCCCGCCGCCACCGTCACCTCGTTCGCCGCGTTGCAGGCATAGGCGAAGGCGGTGTCGGCCAGCGTGAAGGTCATGCCGCCATGGCCGATGTCGTGGCCGTTCACCATGTCCTTGCGCACGGTCATCGCCATGCGGGCATAGCCGGGGGCGATCTCCAGCAGCTCGATGCCATGGGCCTGGGCGCAATGGTCACGCTCGTACATGCCGCGGCCGACCGCTTCGGCGAGGCTTTGGGGATCCTGGAGATTGGTGCTCATAGGAGCGGCTCCTTACCCCCTCTCCCCCCCGGGGAGAGGGTTGGGGTGAGGGGGATGCGCGGCGTGGAGTCGGTGGTGGCGTTTGGGTTTCCGTCGTTTGCAATGCCACGCGGTGCGACCCCCTCACCCTGACCCTCTCCCCGGGGGGGAGAGGGGATTTGGGCGAGTTGGGCGGCGGCGATACGACGGCGCAGCAGGGCGGAGGCGCGGTAGCGGTCCTCGCCGTAGGTGCGGGCCAGCGCGTCGAGCGCGGCCAGCACGTGGGGCAGGCCGATGCGGTCGGCCCAGGCGAGCGGACCCAGCGGGTAGTTCACGCCCTTGGTCATCGCGATGTCGATGTCGGCGGCGCTGGCGACGCCCTGCATCGCCGCGTCCGCCGCCTCGTTGGCGAGCATGGCGACGGTGCGCATCACCACCAGACCGGGGACGTCGTCGATCACCGACACCGCCTTGCCCAGCGCCTGGAACAGCCCGGCGGCGACGGCGAGCGCCTCACGCGACGTGCCGTCGGCGGGGGCCAGCGCGACGCGGGTGGCCTTGGCGTAGTCCAGCGCGAGGTCGAACAGCACCAGCGGAGCGATGCCGTCCTCCGCCGCACGGGCGGTGGCGGTGCGGCCATCGGTCAGGGCCAGCGTGACGCCGTCCACCAGCAGGATGCCGGGGCCGGCGGTCTCCTCGACGGCGATGCCGGCCTCGCGCAGCAGTCCGACTAGGGACGCGGCGGGGCCGAGGTCGCCCTGCACGGTGACACGCTGCGGCTTGGTGGCCGGCTCGGCGCTGCGTGGCGTCGGCTTTGCGGCGCCGGGGCTGTGGTCGTAGAAGCCGCGGCCGGTCTTGCGGCCGAGGCGCCCGGCCTCGACCAGCTCCTGCTGGATCAGCGAGGGCTGGAAGCGCGGGTCGCCGAAATAGGCGGCGTGGACGGAGCGGGTGACGGCGAAGTTCACGTCATGACCGATCAGGTCCATCAGCTCGAACGGCCCCATGCGGAAGCCGCCGGCCTCGCGGGCGATGGCGTCGATGGTGGCGGGATCAGCCGCCTGCTCCTGCACCAGCCGCAGCCCTTCGGCGTAGAAGGGGCGGGCGACCCGGTTGACGATGAAGCCGGGGGTGGAGCGGCAACGCACCGGGCTCTTGCCCCAAGCCTTCGCCGTGTCGAACAGCGTATCGAGCACCGCGGCGTCGGTGGCGAGCCCGCTGACGATCTCCACCAGCGCCATCAGCGGCGCCGGATTGAAGAAATGCAGGCCGGCCAGCCGTTCCGGCCGCTGCACCCCGGCGCCGATGGCGGTGACCGACAGCGACGAGGTGTTGGTGGCGAGGATGGCGCCCACGCCGACGATGCCTTCAAGCTCGGCGAACAGGCGGCGCTTGACGTCGAGGTCTTCGACGATGGCCTCCACCACCAGACCGGCGGGGGCGAGATCGGACAGGCCGTTCACCGCGCGCAGGCGGTCGACGGTGGCGTCACGCTCCGCCGCCGTGCGCTTGCCCTTCTCGACCAGGGCGGTTAGCGCCTTGGCGATGGACTCGACGGCGGCCTGCGCGGCGCCGGGGCGGGTGTCGACCAGCAGGACCGGGTGGCCGGCCTGCGCCGCGACCTGGGCGATGCCCTGGCCCATGGCGCCGGCCCCGACCACCGCGACGGTGACGGAAGGATCGAGCGCCGCCATCACCGCCCCTCGAACTTCGGCGCGCGCTTTTCGACGAAGGCGGCGACGCCCTCGCGGTAGTCGTGCGTGCGGCCGGCCTCGCGCTGGAGATCGCGTTCCAGGTCCAGCTGGGTGTCGAGGTCGTTGGCGGAGGAGGCGTTGAGCGCCTGCTTGATGAGGGCGAGGCCGCGCGTCGGCTGGGTGGCGAGCTGGCGGGCGAGCGCGCCCGCCTCTGCCATCAGCCTGTCGTCGTCCACCGCCTTCCAGATCATGCCCCAGGCTTCCGCCTGCTCAGCTGACACCTTGTCGCCCAGCATGGCGAGGCCCATGGCGCGGGCATGGCCGACCAGACGCGGCAGGGTCCAGGTGCCGCCGCTGTCGGGGATCAGCCCGATCTTGCAGAAGGCCTGAATGAAGCTGGCCGACCGCGCCGCCAGCACGATGTCGCAGGCAAGCGCGATGTTGGCGCCCGCCCCGGCGGCGACTCCGTTGACGGCGCAGATGACCGGCATCGGCAGGGCGCGCAAGGACCGGACCAGCGGGTTGTAGTTGGTCTCGATCGACACGCCGAGGTCGGGGCCCTGGGCGCCCGGCGCGACGGCGCGGTCGGACAGGTCCTGCCCGGCGCAGAAGCCGCGTCCGGCGCCGGTCAGCAGCAGGCAGCGCACGGCCTTGTCGTCGCGCACCTCGCCGACGGCCTCGCGCAGCTCCTCATGCATCGCCGCGGTGAAGCTGTTCAGCCGGTCGGGCCGGTTCAGCGTGATGGTGGCGACGCCGTCGGCGATGTCGAGAAGGATGGTCTTGTCGGTGGTCTGCCGGTCGCTCATTGGGCGGCCTCCAGAACCGGAACGCGGCTCTGCACCACGCGGAAGCGGTTGGCGACGAAAGCGAGGTCGCACAGCGCCGCATTGGCCGCCGGGTTGGCGCCGGTGCCGTGGAAGTCGCTGAAGGCCGCCGACTGGTTGACGAAGACGCCGCCGGTCAGGTTGACCGACAGGGCGACGCCGGCCTCGACGAACAGGTCGGTCGCCTGCTCGATCAGCTGCGGATCGGTGCTGTAGAGGCCGGTGGTCAGGGCGCCCTTGGTGCGGGTCAGGCGGGCGGCGCGCTCCAGGCTGTCGGCGGTGCTGTCGGTCTTCACGATGATGGAGATCGGGCCGAACAGCTCATGGCCGTACTTGTCCTCGTCGGCCGCATCCATGGTCAGGATCAGCGGGGTGCGGATGCGGGCGTCCGGGAATTTCGGATGGGTGATGGCGCGCGACGGCAGCACGACGGTGCCGAGCTTGGCGGCTTCGTCGATGCGGGCCAGCGTGGCGTCGGACTGGATGGCGCCCAGAACCTCCACCGCGCGTTCCGGGTCGGACAGGAACTTGTCGACGCCGCCGGCCAGTGCTGAGACGACCTGATCGAAGCTCATCCGCTCCGGCCCGGCCTGGATGCCGTCCTTGGGCACGAAGATGACCTGGGTCGTCGTGCACATCTGGCCGGAATAGAGGCTGAGCGTGAAGGCGAGGTTGCGCACCATGCCCTTGGGGTCGTCGGTGCCGTCGATCACCACCGTGTTGACGCCGGCCTTCTCGGTGTAGACCTGGGCCTGACGGGCGTTCTGCTCCAGCCAGTCGCCGAAGCCGGTGGAGCCGGTGTAGTCGATCACCGCCACCTCGGGCCGCAGCGCCAGATCCTTGGCGACGGTGTCGCCGATGGCGAGCGTGACGATGTTGGGGTCGAGCCCGCATTCCGCCAGAACCTCGCGCGCGATCTTTACGGTGATGGCGAGCGGCAGGATGGCGGTCGGGCCGGGCTTCACGATCACCGCATTGCCGGTGACGAGGCTGGCGAACAGGCCGGGATAGCCGTTCCAGGTCGGGAAGGTGGCGCAGCCGATGACCAGCCCGACGCCGCGGCCGACCACCTCGAAACGCTTGTCCATCACCAGCGGCGGGTTCTTGCCCTGCGGCTTCTCCCAACGCGCCGTCGGGGTCTGGTCGGTCATCGCCTTCCAGCCATAGGCCACCGCCTCAAGCCCGCGGTCCTGGGCATGCGGCGCGCCGGCCTGGAAGGCCATCATGAAGGCCTGCCCGGTGGTGTGCATCACCGCGTTGGCGATCTCAAAGCTGCGGGCGTTCAACCGCTTCAGGATTTCCAGGCAGACGCCGGCGCGGCCGTTCGGCCCGGCCTTGCGCCAGCCCGGCATTGCCGCCTTGGCCGCCTTGACCAGCGCATCGACGTCCGACACCGGATAGGTGATGCCGAGGTCGAAGCCGAAGGGCGAGCGCTCACCACCCGCCGTGCCGGTGACGCCCGGCTGGTCCAGCTCGAAGGGCTTGTCGCGGTAGGCCGCGAAGGCCGCCTCGCCATCGGCCGCCGCCGTCTCGCCATAGGCGCGCGGGCTCGGCATTTCGGGGAAGGCCGACCAGTAGGCGCGGCTGCGGCAGGCCTCGACGGCCTTCTGCAGTGTCGCCTCGTGCGTCTCGAACAGCGCTTGCGGGGTGGTGGTCATGGCGGGGCGTTTCCTTTTTCTCGTTGATTAGGCGGCGTCGAAGTCGATGACGACCCGTTCGGTCAGCGGGCGCGACTGGCAGGTCAGGACATAGCCGGCCTCGACCTCCCAAGGCTCCAGCGAGTAGTTCTCGGCCATCTCCACCTTGCCTTCGCGCACCTTGGCGCGGCAGGTGCAGCAGACGCCGGACTTGCAGGAATAGGGCAGGTCGGCGCCATGCCGGTGGGCGGCGTCGAGGATGCTCTCGCCGTCATAGGGCAGCGTGAATTCCTTGCGCTTGCCGTCCTGCAGGATGGCGATGGTCGCGGCATCGGTGGGGGTGTCGGTCGCCACCTTCCTGACCGTGGGCCGCGCGGCGGTCGTGGTGCCGAACAGCTCGACATGGATGTTGGCGGGCGGCGTGCCGCAGGCGGCCAGCGCGTCGCGCACCTCCTCCACCATCGGCTGGGGGCCGCAGAGGAAGGCGGCGTCGATATCCTCGGCCTTGAGCGGGCCGGCGCAGAGTTCGCGCACCAGACCGGCGCCGATGCGGCCGCCCAGCAGCCCGGCCTCTTCCGGTTCGCGGCTCAGCACATGGTGGATGACCAGCCGGCCGATATAGCGGTTCTTCAGATCCTCCAGCTCTTCGCGGAAGATGATGGAGGAGACGGTGCGGTTGCCGTAGACCAGCACGAAACGGCTCTTCGGCTCCTGCGCCAGCACGGTCTTCAGGATCGACATCACTGGGGTGATGCCGCTGCCGGCGGCGAAGGCGACGTAGGTGCGGGCGGCGTCCGGGTCGATGGGGGTGTGGAAGCGCCCCATCGGCGTCATCACCTCCAGCACGGCGCCCGGCGCCAGCGACTGGTTGGCGTGGGTGGAGAACAGGCCGCCATCGACCTTCTTCACCGCGACGCGCAGCTCGCCCTCATCCACGCCGGAGCAGATGGAGTAGGAGCGCCGCACCTCCTCGTCCCCGATGTGGGTCTTGAGGGTCAGGTACTGGCCCTGGACGAAGCGGAAGCGGTCGGCGAGATCGGCCGGCACGTCGAAGGCGATCGACACGGTGTCCGCGGTCTCCCGGCGGCACTCGCGGATGGTCAGCGGGTGGAAGCTGGGGGTGGTCATGGGGTGGTCCTCGGTCGGGCCGGTTGAATGGTCGTCGCACTTGCCCCCACCCCAACCCTCCCCCGCTGGGCGGGGGAGGGGGTAAGTGCTTGTGCGGGAGAGCGGCGGCAGTTCCCTCCCCTGCGGAGCGGGGGAGGGTTAGGGTGGGGGCAAGTGCGGCAGGCGCTTCCACTCAATGGCATTTGAACACGTCGAACGGTTCGAGGCAGGCGTTGCAGGCGTGCAGCGCCTTGCAGGCGGTCGAGCCGAAGCGGCTGATCTGGCGGGTATCCTGCGATCCGCAGCGCGGGCAGGCGATCACCTCGTCCGGAGCCGTCAGCGCCCGCTTGCCGGACGCTGGCGGCGGGACGATGCCGACCTCGGCCAGCTTGTTCCGGCCGGTGTCGCTGATCCAGTCGGTCGTCCAGGGCGGGGCGATCACCACCGACACGGCTGCGTCGAGCCCGGCGCGGACCAGCGCGGTTTCCGCCTCCAGAACGATCACGCCGGTCGCCGGGCAGCCGGAATATGTGGGCGTGAGAGCCACCGACAGCCGGCCTTCCGCATCGGTGGAAACCGCGCGGACGATGCCGAGATCGACGATGCTCAGCACCGGAATCTCCGGATCCATCACCCCGGCCAGCGCATCCCAGGCGGCCTTTACGACCGCATCGGCGTCCGGTTCCGGTCCCCAGCAGCCTGCTGCATCCGGCATCTCGCCCTCACCAATTCGCGTCGGGATAGGCGCGCGGCAGGAACTGCATCTCGGCCAGCAGATAGCCGAGATGCTCGCTATGCTCGCCGCGGCGGCCGCCCTTCTGCATCCAGCCGTCGGCCGGACGGTCGAGGGTGGCGTCATTCAGCACCGCCTCGACGCGGGCGGCCCAGGCGGCCTTCAGCCCGGCCGGGTCGGGGACGATGCCGGCGGCGACCAGCGCCTGTTCGGCCTCGTCCCGCTCGAACATCTCGCCGGTGTAGGGCCAGAGGCGGCCGAGCGCGTCGGCGACCTTGGCGTGGCTGACATCGGTGCCGTCGCCCAGCCGCACCAGCCAGTCGCCACTGTGGCGGACATGGTAGCGCACCTCCTTCACCGCCTTGGCGGCGATGCCGGCCAGCGTCTCGTCCTTGGAGGCGCACAGCCGCTCATACAGCTCCACCGACCAGGCATCGTGCAGGAACTGGCGGACAATGGTGTGACCGAAGTCGCGGTTCGGCTGCTCGACCAGCAGGTGGTTGCGGTAGTCGAAGACGTCGCGCCGGTAGGCGAGGCGATCCTCGTCGCGGCCCTTGCCCTCCAACTCGCCGGCATAGGTCAGCAGCATGCGGGCATGGCCGACGAGGTCGAGTGCGACGTTGGTCAGCGCGATGTCCTCTTCCAGCTCCGGCGCATGGCCGCACCATTCCGACAGCCGGTGCCCCAGCACCAGCGAGGTGTCGCCCAGCCGCAGCGTGTATGCGAACAGGGCCTCTTTGAGATCCGTGCTCATCAGATATTCTTCACGTCTGCGGGGATGTCGTAGAAGGTCGGGTGGCGATAGACCTTGTCGTCGGCCGGATCGAACAGGCTGGCCTTCTCCGACGGGTCGGACGCGGCGATGCTGGCGGCGGGGACCGCCCAGATGCTGACGCCCTCGCCGCGGCGGGTGTAGACGTCGCGGGCATTGTCCAGCGCCATGCGGGCGTCGGCGGCGTGAAGGCTGCCGACATGCTTGTGCGACAACCCGTTCTTCGGCCGGATGAAGATCTCGAACAGCGGCCAGTCTTTACGGTCCATCGTCTCGTTCCCTCGGAATTCTTTGGTCAGCCGGCCTTCTTCAGGGCGCGCTGCTTGCGTTTGGCGGCATGGGCGACGGCGGCCTCGCGCACCCAGGCGCCGTCGTCCCACGCCTTGCGGCGGGCCTCGATGCGCTCGCGGTTGCAGGGGCCGTTGCCCTTCAGGATCTCGTTGAACTCGGTCCAGTCGATGGCGCCGAATTCGTAATGGCCGGTCTCGGCGTTGAAGCGCAGCTCCGGGTCCGGGATGGTCAGGCCGAGGAACTCCGCCTGCGGCACCGTGGCGTCGACGAAGCGCTGGCGCAGCTCGTCGTTGGAGAAGCGCTTGATCTTCCAGGCCATGTTCTGGGCGGAGTGGGCGGACTGGTCGTCCGACGGGCCGAACATCATCAGCGACGGCCACCACCAGCGGTTCAGCGCGTCCTGCGCCATCCGCTTCTGCTCCGCCGTGCCCTGGGCCAGCGCCAGCATCAGCTCGTAACCCTGGCGCTGGTGGAAGCTCTCCTCCCGGCAGATGCGGACCATGGCGCGGGCATAGGGCCCGTAGGAGCAGCGGCAGAGCGGCACCTGATTCATGATCGCCGCACCGTCGACCAGCCAGCCGATGGCGCCGATGTCGGCCCAGGTCGGGGTCGGGTAGTTGAAGATGCTGGAATATTTGGCCTTGCCCGACAGCAGTTGGCCGACCAGCTCGTCGCGCGACACGCCCAGCGTCTCGGCGGCGCTGTAGAGATAGAGGCCGTGCCCGCCCTCGTCCTGCACCTTGGCCAGCAGGGCCACCTTGCGGCGCAGCGTCGGCGCGCGGGTGACCCAGTTCCCTTCCGGCAGCATGCCGACGATTTCCGAATGGGCGTGCTGCGAGATCTGGCGGACCAGCGTGCGGCGATAGCCCTCCGGCATCCAGTCGCGCGGTTCGATCTTCTCTTCGGCGTCGACGCGCTCCTGGAAGCGGCCCTGGAGAGCGGCTTCCTGTTCCGTCACCAGGCGGGGAGACGGTTGAGCGCCCTGCTCGGTCTTGGCATCCAAACCCTGCGTGTACATCAGCATCCCCGAGATGGATCGCGTGTCCAGCGAACATTTTCTGAAAGCAAAATATGATACAGATCAAAGACTGTAAAGCGGATTTGTGTGTCGCTTTCGGGGTGGAGTGGTGGGCTTAGAAAATCACGTTTTATTCCAATGACTTGTGTCGAGGTGCGCAGGCATGCTTTGGGCCGTGCTCCGCCTGATGCGGGCACGATTGCGCCTCCACCGATACACGGATAGCGCAGTTTTTCAAATTTTGTGCGATGCGGAAGAGGCAAGGCGAAGGGGGAGGGGCGCTGCCGGGCTTATAACCGACAACGGCGCTCTGGTTTGGACGGCGGAGTGGCAAGAGTCCGCCACGTCCGCATGCGCCCTCTGCCGGCCCCCATCTGTCCGACGGGTGTCCGGCTTGCTCTATGGTATTTGCGACGGCCCTCGGGCTCGCCGTAGGCAGGGGAGGATCGATGGGGGGCTTACGACGCCCGCAGCGCCCCCAGGAACCCGTCCACCTCCTGCCGCATCCGACCGGCATCGCCGGTGACGGTGTCGACCGACCGCACCATGACGCTGCTCGCCTGTTCGGCGGACGCGGCGGCGGCGGTGACGGCGGCGATGTTGTCGGAAACCGTGCGGGTGCCGTCGGCGGCGTCCTGGATGTTGGCCGCGATCTCGCCCACCGCGGCGCTCTGCTGTTCGACCGCGGCGGCGACCTCGCCCGCGATCTCGTTCAGGCGGGCGATGGTGCGGGTGACGGCGCTGATGGTGTCGACTGCGGTGCCCGACGCGCTCTGGATTTCGGCGATGCGCGCCTGGATCTCGGCGGTCGCCTTGGCGGTCTGGCCGGCGAGCTGCTTGACCTCGCTCGCCACGACGGCGAAGCCCTTGCCGGCTTCTCCGGCGCGGGCCGCCTCGATGGTGGCGTTCAGCGCCAGCAGGTTGGTCTGGCCGGCGATGCCGGAAATCATGTCCACCACCTTGCCGATCTCTTCCGCGGCTTCGGCGAGGCTGCCCATCACGGTGGTGCTGCGTTCGGCATCGCGGGTGGCGTCGGCGGCGATGCCGGCGGAATCGGCGACCAGTTGCGAGATGCCGGCGAAGCTGGCGGACAGTTCGGCGGTGGCGGCGGCGACGCTGTCGACATTGGCCGAGGCGCGGCCGGCGGCCGACGACACCGCGTCGGAATGGCGCGCCGTCTCGGCTGCGCCCTCCGCCATCGCGGTGGAGGCGGCGGCCATTTCGGCGGTGGAGGCGGACAGCGCCTCGACAAGGCGCTTCACCGTCGCCTCGAAGCCGTCGGCGAGCGTACGCAGCTCGCGGCGGCGTTCCTCGGCGGCGGCGGTCTTCAGCCGCTCCTGCTCCTGCTGCAGGCGTTCGGTGTCGAGCATGGTGTCGCGGAAGACACGGGCGGCGGTGGCCATGCGGCCGATTTCGTCGCGGCGGCCCTCTTCGAAACTGGCGGTGAAATCGCGGGCGGCCAGCCGCTCCAGCGAACTGGCGACATCGAGGATCGGGCGGGAGATGCCGCGCACCAGAACGGCGCCGAAGCCGAGCGCCAGCAGCGTGCAGAGCGTCACCCCGCCCAGCACCATGCCGTGGGCACTGCTGTAGACCGCCGCGCCCTGGTCGGCCACCGCGCCGGCATCGACCATCGTGCCTTCGACCAGAGCGTCAAGAGCCTCCTGCACGCGGGCGAAGGCGACGGCACTGGGGCGCTTGAAGACGCTGACGGCGGACTGGGCATTGCCGTCGCGGGCCTGACTGCGCACCCGGTCGGCGGCGGATGCGTAGGCGGTCCAGGCCTCGTCGAACGCCGCCAGCCGCGCCGCACCCTCGCCGCCGGTGAAGCGGGATCCTGCGGCCTGACGGCGCGCCGTCACCTCGGCCACCGCGTCGGTCCAGCCCTTTTCGGCCTGGTTCACCTGCATCTCGTTGGTGGCGAGCGCATAGGCGGCCTCGGCGATGCGATGGCCTTGCGCAGCGGAGGTCAGTTGACCGGCCAGCTGGGTCGCCGGCAGCGATCGGCTGCGCATCGTCTCGGCGGCATTGTTTAGGATTTCCAGCCGGCTGAGCGTGAACAGTCCGAAGGCGGCGGCCATCACCACGGTGCCGAGCACGGCGACGATGATCTTGGCGCGGATGGTGAGACGTCCAAATGCACGAATTTTAGCCAATTTGTCCGCACCTCCGCCAAGCTTCCGGCAAGACGTCATCCTGCCCGAAGGAATTATTCGACCCTCAATCTTACTAATCCGAACGTTTAAAATTATCAACGCGGAAGGTGAGTGAAATGGTCGGAGATCGCGGAGAACCGGGCAATTGTCACGGCCCGGGTGGGAGTGGACCCCAAAACGAAACGGCCGCCGCACCCGGTTGGTGCGGCGGCCGTTTCGGGACCGGCTGAGGATGGAGATCAGGCGGCCTTGCGAACGGAACCCAGCTCGGTGAACAGCTTCACCACGGCTTCGACGAACTCGTTCAGCTGGTCCTGGCCCAGGGCCGAGACGGTGATGTCGTCGACGACCAGAGCCTCGTCGCTGATCCGGCCGCCGGCGGCGGTCAGGTCGGCGCGGTAGGCTTCCGGGGCGGCCAGCAGGCGGCCGCGCAGCTTGCCGGGGATCGCCAGCAGCTGGATGCCCTGGTCGATGGCGGCGATCGGCTTGCCGGCATCCAGGAAGTGGCCAACGATGCGGCGGGTGTGGGCCGACTGCTGCAGCTTCGCCACGCTGCGCTCACCGCCCGGCAGCAGCAGCATGTCGAAGTCGGCGCCCAGCGCCTCGCTCAGATGCTTGTCCACCGGGAAGTAATGGCCCCAGGACTTACCGTGCCAGCCGTTGACCAGACCCGTCTCGGTGGAGATGGTACGCAGCGTGGCGCCGGTCTTGATCAGGGCGCGTTGCGGCTCGGTCATCTCCGCTTCTTCGAAGCCGTTGGAGACGAGGATGGCGATGGACTTTCCTGCGAGCGATTGATCCATACTGTCTTGTCCTTTCATCGTTTCACCAAAGAACGCCGGAGCATCTCCGATGGCATGTCCGCCAGGGGAGAACCCGCCGGGGCAAGTGGCGGTCGGGAAACGGTCATCGCCGCGCACGGGAATGCGCGGCGGCCAGTTCCGCCCGCCGGGAGCCCGAGGTCGGGTGCCGGCGTGTGGGACCTTTACGTCCCGGATCGGTTTGTTTTCAGCATGCGGACTTAATTGGTCCCGATGCGGTCCCAAGTCAACAAGGGATTCCGCGGCGCACCCAAGAGCGCGGCGGCCCGGAAACCGGCTCACACAGTGGATTTGGCCGCATTTTCCAGCCCAGTTCAAGACTTTCGGCCGAGCCGGCCCGTACCACCGGTTGATGCCATGCAGGGCTGCCATACCATGGAGGCGTGGCTTCACCGAGGGATTATCGCCGATGACCCTTGCCGGATCCGTTCGGGCACAAAAAAGCGGCCGGGGGGAAGGCCCCCGGCCGTCGGCAAGTCAAAGCATCAGCCGTTCGAAAAGATCCAGCTCGCACACTGGATCACGGACCAATCCCGATGATCGGAACCTGCGATCAATGGAACTGGTCAGCCTCGGTGGAGTCCTTGTACGCGGTGGTCGAGGAGGTGCCGCCGGAGATCGCCGTGGCGACCGCGTCGAAGTAGCCGGTGCCGACTTCGCGCTGGTGCTTGGTGGCGGTGTAACCGTCCTTCTCGGCCGCGAACTCGGCCTGCTGCAGTTCGGAGTAGGCGGCCATGCCGCGCTCGGCGTAACCCTTGGCGAGCGTGAAGGCCGAGTAGTTCAGGCTGTGGAAGCCGGCCAGCGTGACGAACTGGAACTTGTAGCCCATCGCGCCCAGCTCGCGCTGGTACTTGGCGATGGTGGCGTCGTCCAGGTTGGCCTTCCAGTTGAAGGACGGCGAGCAGTTGTAGGCCAGCATCTTGCCCGGGAACTGCTTGTGCACGGCCTCGGCGAAGCGGCGCGCCTCGTCCAGGTTCGGCTTGGAGGTCTCCCACCACATCAGGTCCGAATACGGCGCGTAGGACAGGCCGCGGGCGATGCAATGATCGACGCCCATGCCCTTCTTCAAGCGGAAGAAGCCCTCGGTGGTGCGGCCGGCGTCGAAGTCGATGAAGGGATGGTCACGCTCGTCGATGTCCGAGGTGATGAGCTGCGCCGACTCCGCGTCGGTGCGGGCGATCACCAGGGTCGAGGTGCCGCAGACGTCGGCGGCCAGACGGGCGGCGTTCAGCGTGCGTATGTGCTGCTGCGTCGGGATCAGAACCTTGCCGCCGAGGTGGCCGCACTTCTTTTCCGAAGCCAGCTGGTCTTCCCAGTGCACGCCGGCAGCGCCGGCCTTGATCATCGACTTCATCAGCTCGAAGGCGTTCAGCGGGCCGCCGAAACCGGCCTCGGCATCCGCGATGATCGGCGCGAACCAGTAGGTGTCGCCCTTGCCCTCGGAAGTCTGGATCTCGTCGGCCCGCTTGAAGGTGTTGTTGATGCGCTCGACGACCGCCGGGACCGAGTTCACCGGATACAGGCTCTGGTCCGGGTACATCTGGCCGGCCGTGTTGGCGTCGCCGGCGACCTGCCAGCCCGACAGGTAGATGGCCTTCAGGCCGGCCTTGACCGCCTGCATCGCCTGGTTGCCGGTCAGCGCGCCCAGCGTGTTGATGTAGGGCTCGGTGTTCAGCAGCTCCCACAGGCGGCGGGCGCCCAGCTCGGCCAGCGTGTACTCGATCTTGACCGAGCCGCTCAGACGCTTGACGTCGTCCATGGAGTAGTCGCGGCGGATGCCCTCGTAACGGGCGGCGTGGATGGCGGCCTTGGTCTTTTCATCGAGCGACATGGGTCAGGTTCCTTGTTGTCCGGTGCGCCCGGTTGATCGGGGCGGAACTGGGGTCTCGGGGCGGGCCTTTTGTCGGTCCCTGCGGCTGTTGTGCAGCGGCGTTTCCTCCCGCCGGTAACAACTGCACTTTTCCGTCTTCGGGGCCGCTTGCGCTTTACAGCGCGGCCGTGAACCAAGACTTAAACCTGCCTTGAGTGCGTTGCAATAAGCCCTTGTTTGTAAAAAGGTCCGTTTGTAAACTGCCGTCTTCATAATCCTGTAAATCCGTAAATCTTGTAAAGCCAGAGAACTGAAATCCAGAGAACTGGTTGGGGGGCTGATCGTGGCGACTATGGAAAAGAAGGCGATGCTGGGTCCGAAGGTCCGCCGCCTGCGCCGCGACCATGCCCTGACCCAGGCGCAGATGGCCGAACAGCTGGGCATCTCCCCCAGCTACCTGAACCTGATCGAGCACAACCAGCGCCCGGTGACGGTGCCGCTGCTGCTGAAGCTGGGCCAGCAGTTCGGCGTCGATCTGCAGGCGTTCGCCGAGGATGAGGAAAGCCGGCTGGTGGCGGGCCTGCGCGAGGTGTTCGCCGACCCGCTGTTCGACGGCTCCGACATCAAGAACCAGGACTTTCGCGAACTGGCGGCGGTGGCGCCGACGCTGGGGCAGGCGGTGGTGGCGCTCTATCGCGGATTCCGCGGGGCGCGCGACGACCTGCAGGCGCTGGCGGAGCGGGTGGCCGACCGCGAGAAGCTGCATCTGGTGCAGGCCACCGGCTTCCCGCAGGACGAGGTGCGCGACCTGTTCCAGGCCCATTCCAACCATTTCCCGGAACTGGAGGCGGCGGCGGAAAGCCTGTGGCAGGACGGCAAGCTGGAGCGCGGCGACCTCTATCGCGGGCTGGTCGACTGGCTGAACACCCAGCACAGCGTGCGCGTCCGCCTGCTGCCGTCGGAGGTGATGGGCTATGCCGTGCGCCGCTTCGACCGCCACAGCCGGCGCATCCTGCTGTCGGAGATGCTGGCGCCGTCGGGCCGCACCTTCCAGCTGGCCTGCCAGATCGCGCTGCTGCGTCACCGTGATCTGCTGAACGGCATCGTCGACGCCGCCAACCTGTCGGACGACGAGGCGCGGCGGCTGACCCGCATCGGATTGGCCAACTACTTCGCCGCGGCGGTGCTGATGCCCTACGACCGCTTCCACGAGGCGGCGACCCAGCTGCGCTACGACATCGAGATCCTGCGGCGGCGCTTCGACGCGTCGTTCGAGCAGGTCTGCCACCGGCTGACCACGCTGCACCGGTCGGGGGCCAAGGGCGTGCCCTTCTTCTTCATGCGGGTGGACAGCGCCGGCAACGTGTCGAAACGCTTTTCCGGCGCCGGTTTCCACTTCGCCCGTTTCGGCGGCGGTTGCCCGCGCTGGATCGTCTATGAAGCCTTCCGCACGCCGGGCAAGATCCACAGCCAGATGGCGGAGATGCCGGACGGCACCGCGTACTTCTCCATCGCCCGCACGGTGGTGAAGGCCGGCGGCGGCCACCGCAGCCCGCCGCAGCAATTCGCCGTCGCGCTGGGGTGCGATGTCCAGCATGCGGCTCAGGTCACCTATGCGGACGGGTTCGACCTGTCCAACACCGACGCGGCGACGCCGATCGGCGTGAATTGCCGGCTCTGCCCGCGGCTGGATTGTTCGCAGCGGGCGTTTCCGCCGCTGAATCATCGGCTTATCGTCGACGAGAACCTGCGCGGCCTCTCCCCCTACCTCTTCGCGCCGCCCAGTGCGGAATAGCAGGCGAATTGACCGGGATCAATGTTGTACGGCGTCGTTTGTGTTGTTTGCCGGAAAGCCCGTCATTCGACTGGTAGAAATCCGTGGCCTTTGACCGGGTTTGTTGATAGGTTTCGGCCGTTGCGTCGCGGCAGCTCCGCTCGCGTCCTCGCGCACCGGCCACCTGAACGCAGCGTCCCGGACTTTGGTATTGAACACCGCCAACCGAGCTTGGCCTCGACGGGTTTTGGAACGCCCCCCATTCTGGAACGCCCAAATGAGCAACTTGATCAAAGAGCGCGTGCTGACCGTTCACCACTGGACCGACACGCTGTTCAGCTTCACCACCACGCGCGATCCGTCCTTCCGCTTCCTGCCGGGGCAGTTCACCATGATCGGGCTGGAGGTCGAAGGCCGGCCCCTGCTGCGCGCCTACAGCCTCGTCAGCGCGCATTACGAGGAGACGCTGGAGTTCTTCAGCATCAAGGTGCAGGACGGCCCGCTGACCTCGCGCCTGCAGCACCTGAAGGAAGGCGACACGCTGCTGGTGAACCGCAAGGCGACTGGCACGCTGATCACCGACAACCTGCTTCCCGGGCGGAACCTGTATCTGCTGAGCACCGGCACCGGCCTGGCGCCGTTCCTCAGCATCATCAAGGACCCGGAGATGTACGAGAAGTTCGACCGGGTGATCCTGACCCACGGCACCCGCACCGTGGCGGAGCTGGCCTATGACGACCTGATCCACCACAGCCTGCCGGAGAACGAGTTCTTCGGCGAGCAGGTGAAGGAAAAGCTGCTCTATTACCCGACCGTGACGCGCGAGCCCTTCCGCAACCAGGGCCGCCTGACCACGCTGATGGAAACCGGCAAGCTGTTCACCGACCTGGGCCTGCCGGAGCTGGACGCCGAGAAGGACCGCGTGATGATCTGCGGCAGCCCGGCGATGCTGGCCGAGACCACCGCGATGATGGAAAAGCGCGGCTTCGTCATGGGCACCAACGGCGAGCCGGGCGGGTTCGTCATCGAGAAGGCGTTCGTGGAGCGGTGAGGAGGGTGGGTGTCGGCTTCGATGCCCCCACCCTAACCCTCCCCCGCTGGGCGGGGGAGGGGACAAGTGCTTGTTCGGGAGAGCGGCGGCAGTCCCTCCCCCGCCCAGCTCTCGCACAAAGCTATGCTTTGTGCTGACGCGGCAGGCGGACCATAGGTCCGCTGAGAGCG
>NZ_LGQU01000017.1:0-37622 GCF_003115935.1 Azospirillum sp. TSH20 | reverse complement strand
GTCGGGTCAAGTCGATGCTGAAGCGGCCGGTGATGATCGACCTGCGCAACATCTACAACCCCGAGGACATGGCGAAGGCCGGCTTCACTTACAGCTCCATCGGCCGGCCTGGCAAGTCAGCAACTGCTCTTTGAGTGTCCGCAAAAGCTTTGGCAAAAACTGTCATGCCGTTGATCTTTCCGTCCTCCGTATGTGTACCAGTAATCTGGCAAACATCACTTAGCATGGGCCAGCAGTTCAGCAATAGACTGGTGCAGCTCATTTGGCTGCGCCGGTGCACGGATGTGGCAACGGCGGCAATGTTGGTCAGGCTTCCCGTTTAGAAGATCCGCACGCAGACGGCGCGCCGCCTCGCCATTGAGGATGTCCTCCAGCGACTGCGTGCCGAGCGTGCCGATCGCTGGCCGGTTGCAACATGGCGTCACGGCGCCATTGGTCTGGAACTCCACATATTGCCAGGGATCGAGGCAGAAGCGGGTCATGCCCTCCGGCAGATCACGGATGGTATCGATCTCAGTCATGGAGGCCCGCCCTCTGCATCAGGGGAGTGAGGAAATTACCGGCAACGACTATGCCGACCCCGGCGCGTTTCAGTACATCAAGCGTGCTCCGGATGGACTGCAAGCGCGGAACCAAAGCCTCGACACTCAAGGCATCGAGAGGAGTGACATTGTCGACATCGGGAAGATCAGGATACTTCACGAGATTCCAGAAGGTGACCCCCTTGACGCCGAGATTGATGGCTTCCTCGGCAAGATGCCCGATGTCCGGGGTGTTGAGATCATACAAGCCACAGCTGAGCGCCAGCACCGGCTCAGGCAGACCCAAATGCCCAGCCGCCTGGCGGATGCCGGCGATGTTCTCCTTGATCAGCGTTACACTGGCTTTCCGGCGCAGCGCCTTCAGCAGGTCCGGCTTGAAGGTGTCGATGCTGATCTGAACCGTGTGGAAACGGGCAAGCGTCTCAAGCTCCTCATCCGTGTAATGCCGCGCCAAGTTGGTGATGATGGTCAGCTTCAATCCGGCCTCAAGCAGCCCCCGGCAGAATTCGCCCCACCCCGCCATCGCTGTCGTCTCGCCATGGCCATTGACGGCGACAACGGCGTTGCCCACGAACCCGGGCAACTCCGTCATGAGCCGGTTCAGGATCACCGGCTCCATGTCCTCGCCCTTGTAGAAGGGCTGGGAGACGGCGCAGTAGACACAGCGCAGGTTGCAGCGTGTTGTCAGGTCAACGCGAACATCGCGCAACGGCCCCGGAGCAAGAAGATCGAGCCCCTCCGCTGTCATCAGTGAGTCTTTGCTCATGCCCGCTCCAGTGCAGGGTCAGGGGGTAGCGGCCAGGTGAAGTCGACATGCGTCTGCAGGCCGCGCGTTAGGTTGGGGCTGTAGAAAGGATCGATGAAGCAGTCCGTCTGCCACTTGGCACGAAGAGTGGCCACTTCCTGCTGTTCATGCGCCTGCGCCTCAGGCGAGCGGCTGGTCTGCCGGGTTGCCGACTCGTGATGGTAAAGCAGCGCATGCGGCGTCCACAGGATGCGCCGGCCACGCGCCCGCAGTTTCAGGCAGAAGTCCACATCGTTGAAGGCGACGGAGAAGCGCTCGGCGTCCATGCCGCCAACCGCCAGATACTCATCCCGCCGGCACACCATGCAGGCGGCGGTGACCGCCGAAACAGCCTGCACCACCATCGCCGAATGGAAATAACCGTCCTCATCGCGCGAGAAGGCCCGCTGGGCGGCATCGGCCGCCCCATGCTGGCCGACGAGAACCCCGCCATGCTGGATCATGCCGTCCGGGTAGAGCAGCTTGGCGCCGACCGCCCCGACCTCCGGGCGGATAGCGTGGCCCATCATCTCCTCCAGCCACTCCGGCGTGATCACCTCGACGTCGTTGTTGAGCAGCGCCACATAGGGGCTTGAGATCTCCTCGACCACTGCGTTGTGCATGGCCGCATAGTTGAACGGCTGCGGCCAGCGCCGGACCCAGACGCCGGGTTGTCGGGCCAAGCCCTCCAGATAGGCCAGCGTCGCCGGCTCCCGGCTGTCATTGTCGATGATGACGATGTCGTAGCGCGGGTAGGTGGTCTTGGACAGCACGCTCTCCAGGCAGGCCTTGAGCAGGTCGACCCGGTCGCGCGTCGGAATGATGAGGGTCACCGGAGACGGGGCGGTCGGCAGCCGCCACCGCACCCGCACACGCGCCTCCCCATCCCTTTCGGCATCGGCCGGGGCGCCGATCCGATCCAGATGAGCCTGGACCCGAGCCGCCCGCTTCGTCCCGCCCCTCGGCAGGCGCACCGCAGACCTGAGCCCGCGGTGATACAGCACGAAGGGCAGATGCCTGATCCGTTCCGGCGCCACCGACAGTAGCGCGGTGTCTACCACGGCGTCAGCCCAGGCCCAGGCGTCGACCGGTGTGTCCACCTCAGACACCAAAGCAATCGCTTGGCTCAGGCAGTCGCGGGCGATGGCGCAGGCAAAGCCGACATAGGGGAACGCTTGGTAGCGGTCGGGATCCCAGCCGGGCTTGAAGTGCGGCTGAACCCGCCCGCCATCGGCGCCTTGGCTGTCCTCATCGCTGTAGACCAGGCTGACCCCATCCTCGGCCAGAGCAGCCTGGGCCAGGGGGAGGAAGGCCGGATGGAGTTGAGTGTCGGGCCCCAAGAAGACCACGGCATCGGCGGCACTGCCGGCCACCGTCGCCGCGAAATCGGCCACGCCAACCTCCGGACCCGGCAGCGGGATCACCGCCACGGTCGGCGTTTTGACCTGCCCGCCGACAGCGGCAAGGGCTGCCGCGATTGCCGCCTCATGATGCTCCAGCCATGCGCGGTAGGCCGCTGGATCATTCAGCCGGTTCAGCGGCTCAGCCACCAAAGCCGCCAGCCCCTCCTCTAAGGCCACACCGCGCTCCGTCGCCAGCTGGTCGAGCAGGCGCCGCCGCGTGGTCAGCAGCTCCGCCGGAAGCCGGATCTCCACCGGGCTGCCGACGAGCTGCCGGTCGGTGTTGGCGAAGCGGACCGCGATCCGATGGGGGCGGTTGTCGAACAACGAGGCCGGCAGGGGAAAACGGAAGCCATGGCGGCCACGGCTCGCAAGATGTTGTGCCAAATCCGGTCGGGGCTGATCGCAGCGCACCATGGCAGCATGTTCGCCGTCGATCTCGATCTCGAGAAGGGAAAGGCGGTCGGGAGCATGCTCATCAAACACCCAGCCGCACAGCGCCCCATGCTCGACGCTGTCGATCTGGCCATGGAGATGCTGCGGAAAGAATATCTCGTCCCCATCGCGGGTGAGGGCCGTTCCGTCCTTTCTCACAAGGATGCGGATCAGGTGCGGACGGCCATTCAGCAGCTCCCCGGGCAGCTTGACCGCAAAGCCATGCCGGCCGGAACTCCCCCCCGCAGCCGCCAGCTCGGGGCGGAACAGATCGGCCTGGAACTCGCCCAGAACGCCCTTCTCAGAGGTGAGGACGAGACGCACCGGCTCGTCCGGCGCTTCCGCATCGACGGCCCAGCCCTTGGCGACCCAGCCGATGCCGGGGATCCGCTCAATCGCCTCGAATTTGCCCTGGACTGCCAAGACGACCCTCGTGTCCGGATCAGCCGGTCGCCACCAGCTTCGGGTTCTTCTTCCACTCCTCCATAATGACCTGGGCCTTGTGGCGGTCCTCACTGCTCAGCTGAGTGCCAAGTTCATGGGCCTTGGCTTCCAGCCCGTCGCGCTCGGGTCCGGGCTGGGTCCCGGCGGCGGCCATGATATACCAGACATAGCCCTGGAGCGGGTTGTGGGCCTTGCTGTCGGGATTGGCGTAGAGTGCCCCCAGATTTGACATTGCGCCGGTGTGGCCTTGGGCGGCCGCCTTGCGCAGCCAGTCCACCCCTTCGACCAGTTCGGGCCGGCCGCCCCAGCCATGGATCAGCATCAGCCCCAGATTGACCTGGGCGCCGACATTGCCCTGCATCGCCGCCTTGCGGTACCACACCGCCGCTTCGGCATAATCAGGAGCCCCCGCCAGCCCGTTGGAATGGATCAGACCCAGGTTGAACTGGGCGTTGACATTGCCCTTCTCGGCCGACAGACGGCACCATTTCAAAGTTTCGCGGTAATCCTGGGGCACGCCGTGGCCGCGGGCATAGAGCAGGCCCAGATTGACCTGCGCCACCGGGTGGCCCTGCTCCGCTGCCTGACGGTAGAACTCCGCCGCGCGGACCGGATCGGCCTCCACCCCGGTGCCGTGCTCATAGATGATGGCGAGCGCCAGCTGGGCGTTGGCAAAGCCCTGGTCGGCGGCACGGCCATACCAAGCGACCGCCTGGGCGATGTCGCGCTCCACCCCCTGGCCGTTGGCATAGAGCGAGGCCAGCGCATGCTGGGCCATTGCATAGCCGTTCTCGGCCGAGCGCCGGTACCAGTCGGCGGCGGCGGCAAGGTCCTGCTGCACCCCCTGACCGAAGGCATGGAGCAGACCCATGTGGTGCTGTGCCTCGGCATGGCCGGCCTCGGCAGCCAGTCGGTACCAGTGGAGCGCCTGGGCGATGTCCGGCGCAATCCCCAGCCCGTTGGGATAGAGCAGCGCCAGGTTCGCCTCGGCCGTCGGCGGGCTGGACTTGGACACCGTCTTGTACCAGCGCACCGGCAGGGCGTTGTCCTGCGCCGCCCCTTCGCCGTTGGCGTAGCACAGGGCGAGGGAGAACTGCGCTTCCGTGTGGCCCTGCTCGGCCGCCTTGCGGAACCAGTGGGCGGCGTCGCCGAAATCGCGCACCACCCCCTGGCCGCGGGCATAGAGCTGTCCCATCCGGAACTGCGCCTCGGCATGACCGCGTTCGGCCAGCGGCATCCAGTTGGCCACGGCGCCGGCATGGTCCTCCGCCTCGAAGGCGGCGAGGCCACGCTGGAAGTCCGGCTTGCGGGACGGGGTGGATTTGTTGCGCTTCAGCAGCTTACCGAACACGATCAGGGCTCCCGCAGGCTTTCGTCGAACCCGCGCAGGATGGGACGCAGGAAATAGGTGATGATCCGGCGTTCGCCGACCTTGATGTCGGCGGTCAGCGGCATGCCCGGGATCAGGCGGAAGTTGGACGGCACATTGTCCAGTGTGGTGGTCAGCAGCTTGATCCGCGCCCGGTAGAAGAGCATTCCGTTCGCACTGTCCTTGTTGGAGAAGGAATCCTCGCTGATCGTCGCCACCTCACCCTCCAGCGAGCCGTGCTGCATGTAGGGGTAGGCGTCGAGCTTGACCCGCACCTTGTCGCCGACCTGGACGAAGGCCAGGTCGCGGGCATCGATGTTGGCTTCGACTTCCAGGGGAGCTCCGACCGGCACCAGGGTGAAGAGCGGCTCGGCCTCCTTGGCGATCGAGCCGGGGGCGGCCTTGGGCGAGACCTCCAGCACGATGGCGTCGACCGGCGCGTCGAGCTGGACCAGCGCCTGGCGCTTGCGCGCCTTGGTCAGCTGCTCGCGCAGGGCCTCGCGCTCGTTGCTCTGGGTGGTCAGCTCCTCGATGATTTTGCCGTTCCACTGCTGGATGAAGACGTCACGCTCGGCCAACAGGGCCTGCAGATCGTGGCGGTTGCCCTGCAGCTCGTTCTGGTTCAGGACCAGATTGCGCTCGATGTCGATGCGGTCGCTGGTGGCCTGCAGCAGGTTCAGCTTGCTGCCGACTTGCGTCGCCAGCAGCGTGGAGCGCATGGTCTCGATCTCACGCACCACCTTCAGCCGCTCGTTCAGATGGACGCGGTCCATCTCGTACTTGGTGACGTTGGACTGCAGGCGCGCGAGCTTTTCCTCGTAATTCTGCATCTGCGACTGGTACTGCGCCTGGCGCTCCCGCCACAGCGCCTGCTGCAGCGTGCCATAACCATAGCGGTCCGCGCTCGGCACGAAGGCCTTGCCGTCATGCTCGGCCTCCAGCCGGGCGATCATGGCGTCGGCGTTGGCGAGGCGGGATTCCAGCTGCAGGACGTCGGCTTGGGTGAAGGTCGGGTCCAGCGTCGCCAGCACCTGGCCCTGATGGACGACATCGCCGGCGTGGACCAGCACCTGCTTGATCGCCGCCATCTCCAGCGGCTGCACCATCACATTGGCTTCCGTCGAGACGATCTTGCCCTGGGAAGCGACGATCTTGTCCAGATAGGACAAGGACGCCCAGGTAATCGCCCCGATGACGAACAGCCCCAGCAGATGCAGCGTGACGCGCGCCAGGAAGGGATCGGGGGCGTTCTGGATCGCCTCCGTGTCCTTCTGGAAGGCACCGATCGCCGCCTTCCCACGCGCCTTGGCGCGCTTGTCGAGCGGGGAGGCCGGCGTGCGCGGTGCGGCATCGTTGGCAGGAACACGCGCCGTCTCAATTTTCGCAAGCTTCTGTGCGGTCACGGGACGCGCTCCTAGATGTGCCGGTTCTGCTGGTGCCAGAGATGCTGATAGATGTCGCAGCGCTCCAGCAGTTCGTCATGGCGGCCGCTGTCGACCACCTTGCCGCGGTCCATCACCAGAATGGTGTCGGACGGCACCAGCGACGACAGGCGGTGCGAGATGATGATCATGGTGCGGCCGCGGGCGATGTTCATCAGGTTGGCCTGGACGATCGCCTCGCTCTCGGCATCGAGCGCCGAGGTCGCCTCGTCCATGATCAGGATCTTCGGGTTGGTCAGGAGCGCGCGCGCAATGGCCAGACGCTGGCGCTGGCCGCCGGACAGGTTGGACGAGCCTTCCTCCAGCATGGTGTCCAGGCCCTTGGGCAGCCGCTCGACGAACTCGTCGGCGCCGGCCAGCTGGATGACCTTCAGGATCTCCTCGGTCGTCGCCCCCGGCTTGGCGGCGGAGACGTTCTCGCGGATGGTGCCGGTAAACAGGAAATTGTCCTGCAGCACGACGCCGATCGAGGCGCGCAGATGGTCGAGGTCGTATTCGCGCAAATCGCGGCCGTCGATGCGGATCAGGCCTTCCTGCGCCCGGTGCAGCCCCTGCAGCAGCCTGGTCACAGTGGTCTTGCCTGAACCGGAGCGGCCCATCACGCCGAGGATGGTGCCTTCGGACGCGGTGAAGGACACGCCGTCGAGCGCCGGCTGCGCCGAGGCGGAGTAGCGGAAGCGGACCTCCTGGAACTCCACCGTGCCGCGCAAGGGCGTGCGCAGACCCCGGCCGGTGCGGCCCTCTTCGGGCGCATGGTTCATGATCGTGCCCAGCATCTGGACCGAGATCGACACCTCCTGGAACTGCTGCACCAGCTGGGCCATCTGCAAAAGCGGCTGGGTGACGCGGCCAGCCAGGATATAAAAGGCGATCAGGGCACCCATCATCATGTCGCCGTTCAGCGCCAGATAGGTGCCCAAGCCCAGCAGGCAGGCCATCATCAGCTGGTTGAGCGGCTGGGCGATGGTCTGGCCGATGATCATGATGCGGCCGACGTCGAAACGCTGTTCGGCGGCGCGGGCGACGCGGTGGTCCCATTCCAGCTTTTGGCGGCCGTCGAGCGCCAGCGACTTCACCGTGCGCATGCCGTGGATGTTCTCGATCAGGAAGGACTGCTGGCGCACCTCGGCCTGATAGAGATCCTTCAGCCGGCCTTTGATCAGCGGGATCATGATGCCGATGTTGATCGCCATCAGCACAGAGAAGGCCAGGACCAGGAAAGTCAGCGGCACGCTGTACATGAACATGATCGGCAGGAAGATGACCAGCGACACCGTGTCCAGCAGCGTCATGAAGAGCTGGCCGGTGAGGAAGTTGCGGATGCGCTCCGCCTGCTGGGCATTCTTGACGATCTCGCCCGAGGACACCCGCTCGAAATAATGCATCGGCAGGCCGACGAGCTTGTTGAAGACCTGAACGTTCATCTTCGCGTCGATCTTCTTCGTCGCGTAGAGCATCAGGTACTGGCGCAGATAGGAGAAGGCCGCCTCGAACAGGATGACGCCGACCATGCCGATCATCAGCACGCCCAGCGTGCCCAGGCTGCGGTGGACCAGCACGCGGTCGATCACCAGCTGGAAGAAGATCGGCACGGCGAGCGCGAACAGGCTCATCAGGATCGCCGCGATGCCGATGTCGCGGAAGATGCGCTTGTGGCGCAGGATCTCCACCAGGAACCACTTAATGCCGAAGGGCTGCTCGGCGTCGGTCAGGGCGAAGTCACGCTTCAGCAGCACCACCTCGCCAGCCCAGGCCTGGCTCAGGCGGATGCGGTCGACCGGCAGGATCAGTTCCTGGCCGGCCAGCGGATCCTGCAGGATGGCGACGTCGGTGTCGCCCTGCTTGCCGAAGCCGACCACCACCATCGAATTGCCGTTGCGCAGGCGCAAGATGGCGGGAAAGGCGTCCTGGAGCTTGCCCAGATCCTCCCACTCCAGCGTCGTCGCTTCGGCCTTCAGGCCGATCGACTTGGCCACCCGCAGCAGACGGGCGGTGTCCAGCTCCTCGTTGCCAATGACATTGCTGTGCTGAAGCCGCTCGGCCGAGACGTCGAGGCCGCGCTGACGCGCGACGACGGCCAGGGAATGCAGCCCGGTGTGGGCGCAGGGGACTTCCGCAGCGAGGGTCATGGGAACCGCCGTAAAGGATGGGAAATGCGTCGCGAAAGCAAGGTCTTCATACCGTTCGGTCACCCGGTCTCGATCGACCATGCGCTCCTTAGGATCCCGGGGCGCGACGAAGCATGGTTTATGCCCGCCACTTGCAGGCGATGGATATCCACGCGATTCCGTTGAGATAGCAGAAGAGGCCCAACAGCGGCAAGCCATCTGTCCCAGAGGCATCCGCCATCCATCATATGTCCCCACCCCCCTGTGTCTGTTTCAGCACATCCCACTCTTAGGGTGAGATGCCGCTTGCGGACAACGCACGGTCGTTGCTATCGACCAGTGACGGCCCTTCTGCCGACGAAGACCAAAAAGCCAAGCGGGCAGCCCGATGAAAAAGCCTTCACGCAAGCAGGCCAAGGCCAAGCGCCCAGTCAGTCCGCCCCCCCTCCTGCGGAGCACAGGGCCGGCGGCCTCAACGGCAGATGCTGGCTTTGCCCGGGCGCTGACCCTGCACCGGGAGGGCCGGATCGCCGAGGCGGAGGCCGGATACCGCGCCGTGCTGGCCGCCGATCCGGGCCATCCCAACGCCAACAACAACCTCGCC
This sequence comes from Azospirillum sp. TSH20, assembly GCF_003115935.1. Classification (NCBI taxonomy): domain Bacteria; kingdom Pseudomonadati; phylum Pseudomonadota; class Alphaproteobacteria; order Rhodospirillales; family Azospirillaceae; genus Azospirillum; species Azospirillum sp. TSH20. Next base: position 28,494 of record NZ_LGQU01000017.1, on the reverse strand, counting down.
ATCATCCTGCGCGCCCGCGGCGACTGGGAGGAGGCGCTCGGCTGCTACCGCCGGGCGCTCGCCCGCAACGCCACCGACCCCTTCGTCCACAGCAACCACGGCTGTCTGCTGCTGGACATGGGCCGTCCCGCGGAGGCGGAAGCGGCGCTGCGCACCGCCGTCCGGCTGAAGCCCGACTATGCCGAGGCCCATTTCAACCTGGCCAACATCCTGCGCACCCTTGGCGACCGCGGGGCGGCCAAGGCCGCCTACAGCGAAGCGCTGCGCCTGAAGCCGGACATGGCGTCGGCGCTGTGCAACCTGGGCGACCTGCACAAGGGAGCGGTCGAACTCAGCAAGGCCGTCGAGTGCTTCGTCGCCGCGCTGAAGGCGGACCCGAAATCGGCCGAGGCCTGGAACAACCTGGGCGAAACGCTGAAGGAAATGGGCCGCATCGAGGAGGCGATCACCGTCTTCCAGAAGGGGCTGGAAGCGCATCCCGCCCACGCCCTGATGCATTCCAACCTGCTGCTGGCCCTGCACTACACCCCGGCCGTCCCGCCTGAGACCATTTTCAAGGCTCATGCGGCGTGGGCGCAGCGCCATGCCGACCCGCTGCTGCCCGCCGGCAAGCGCCACGCCAACCCGCGCGCCCCCCAGCGCCGCCTGCGCGTCGGCTATGTCTCGCCCGACTTCTGCGCCCATTCCGTCGCCTTCTTCGCCGAGCCGCTGATCCGCGAGCATGACCGCGGGCTCTTCGAGGTGATCTGCTATCACGCCGCCGCAAGATCGGACGTGGTCACCGAACGGCTGAAGGGGCTGGCCGACGGCTGGCGCTCGCTGGTCGGGCTGGACGACGCCCGCGCCGCGGCGCTGATCGAGCAGGACGGCATCGACATTCTGGTCGATCTGACCGGCCACACCGCCAACAACCGCCTGACCCTGTTCGCCCGCAAGCCGGCGCCGGTGCAGGTGACGTGGCTGGGCTATCCCAACACCACCGGCATGCACGCCATCGACTGGCGCCTCAGCGACGCCATCGCCGAACCGCCGGGCGAGGCCGATCGGCTGAGCGCCGAGCGCATCGCCCGTCTGCCCAACGGCTTCCACAGCTACCGCCCGCCGGTGGACGTCGCCCCGCCGGCCGCGCCGCCGCTGCGCGCCAACGGCCATGTCACCTTCGGCTCCTTCAACAACACCTCCAAGGTGACAGGCGAGGTGGTGCGGGTGTGGTCGGAGATCCTGAAGCGGGTGCCGAACTCCCGCCTGATCGTCAAGAGCGCCCAAATGGGCGACGAAGAAACACGCCGGCGCTATCTCAACACCTTCGTCCAGTTCGGGATCGACGCCGGCCGGGTCGAGCTGCTGGCCCGCATCGACGCCGCCGACGGACATCTGCGCGCCTACGACCGCATCGACATCGGGCTGGATCCCTTCCCCTACAACGGCACCACCACCACCTGCGAGGCCTTGTGGATGGGGGTGCCGGTGGTGACGTGGACGGGCGCCAGCCATGTCGCCCGCGTCGGCGCCAGCCTGCTGACCCATTGCGGCTTGAGCGAGCTGGTGGCTGCAGACGAGGCGGGCTATATCGCCACCGCGGTCGCGCTTGCCGGCGACCCAGAGCGCTTGGACCGGTTGCGCCGGACCATGCGCGACCGGCTGAACGCCGCCCCGCTGACCAACTACACCGGCTTCGCCCGCGATGTCGAAGCGGCCTACCGCGCCATGTGGCAGGACTGGGTGGCCAGCAGCGCGCCACCCCTGGGGTGACGCCGTCAAACGGGGAAATGCCACGGCCGACGTCCTCTCACATCTGAACAACCCTCACCTCCCGCAGAGCCCCGCACCTGTGCTGCATGGCGTCCATGCGCGCCGGTGCCGCAGGTACCAAACGGCGCTTCCGATTCTCTATGGAAATCGCAATACGCCAGGTGGCGGAGACGATGATCAGTGCAGACGGTCCGGCAACGCAGAACATGTCCGTTTGAGAAAAACAGCAGACAAGGAGGGGTATGGTGAATTTTGGATGCACACCTCCTTCAATTCTTAGAAACATCTGTGGATCTTGCGAGAAATTTGCACCGCCATCCTTGGCCGCTATACTGTATATTGTCCTCTGGATCATTCTGTATGAAACAGCGCATGTCTTCGACATCGCTCATTCTGCGAGTGCATGGTATCCTGGTCCGGGATTGACCATGGCATTCTGCGCGGCGTACGGACCGTCCTATTTTCCCGCGGTGATCCTCGGCGCCTTTCTCTATGACAACAGTTTCACCATTCTGGATATTTCCAGCGGCTTGCGGCATGTCATTGTATATGGATCTGCCGGCTTCCTGTTAAGACGCTTCATATTTCCCAATACTTTCTTGATCAGCAAACGCCACGTAAAAATTTTTCTCTCCATATCCTGTTTATCGACCTTCCTCTCATCGGCAATCGCAGGGTTGATATTTCAAAGTTATTGGGCAAATTCCACTTTTGCTGATATCTTAATCTCCTTCTGGATTGGCGATCTAGCCGGAATTCTCCTTGCCGGTCCAATTTTCCTCATCCTATTTTCTTGGCTTCGCACACGGTCATTGGCAGGGGCCGGCGGCTGGGTGCCGCAGATGTCGGGGCCCACTGCCTTGGGCGTGGCCTCCATCATCGCCTTCGCCATCCTGGCCTTTTGCGTCGACGCCTCCCTCGGCACCAACGGCAAGGCCTGGTTTGTCGTGCTCTTTCCCGTCGTCTCGATGGTTCTGCGCGTCGGGTTTGGCAGTGCGGTCGCCGCCATCATCGTGGTGAACATCACCGCCGTCTTGCTGTTCAAAACGCTTGGGCATGTTGGTGATCCTGCACAATTGCAGGTCCTGCTGATCATGATCGACATCGCGGCCTTGCTGATCGGCGCCACGATCAGCGAACAGACCGCCACCGAGCAGGGATTGCGGGTGAGCGAGCGGCGCCACCGCGAAGTGGCCGCTGCGGTTCACGCCAGTCCTGTTGGAACCACCATCGTCGATGCCACCGCTCCTGATTTGCCGATTGTGTTCGCCAATGACGCCTTTTGCCGGATGGTCGGGCAGGATCCCGACAGGGTGCACCATCTCCGCCTTCTCGACCTCCTGGCCCCTGGGTCGCATCAGCAGGTCGAGGAGCTTCATCGGGTCGTTGACAAGATGGAGCGCTCCCACTGCGAGGTCACCATCAAGGATGCGCAAGGCAGCCTGATCCACGATCGCCTGACCCTCGCGCCAATCCCGGACAGCCAGCCCGGGATGGTCTCCTATCTCGTCCTTCATGAGGATGTGGCGGCAACGAGAAACCGCGAGCGGCTGGAACGGGAACGGGAAAAGCTGGTTGCGCTCGGCCAACTGGCCGGTGGCGTTGCCCATGAGATCAACAATCTGCTCCACCCCATGATCAACCTTGCGGCCGAGGCTGAGCATCTGTGGAGGCAGGATGGGCAGGATGCACGCCCTCACCTGCGGATGATCCGCTCCTGCGGCGCAAAAGCCGCCGAGATCGTGCGCAAGGTTCTGGGATTCGCGCGCCAAGGGAGCGGTCCGCGCGTGGCGTTGGATTTCGCCGATGCCATTCTTGCCGCCGTCGACTTCAACCGGCGCAGCCTTCCGCCAAGCCTCGCAATCCAGACCCGGCTCGATGCCGGCGGCCTGATCCTGGCCTCGGCCACCGAGGTGTCGCAGGTGCTGACCAACCTGTTGCTGAACGCCTCCCAGGCAACAGACGGACGAGGAACGATCATGGTTGACCTCGACCGCGACGAGGCGGCGTCCGCCTCAGCGGCTTTCCGTCTGAGCGTCACCGACAATGGCAGCGGTATGGACGAGGCGGTGCGCGCCCGGATCTTCGAACCCTTCTTCACCACCAAACCGATTGGAAGCGGCACCGGATTGGGGTTGTCGGTGGTTTATGGCATCGTTAAGGATTGGGGAGGAACCATCGACGTGCAGACCGCTCCTGGCAAAGGAACGTGTTTCACCATCACCGTGCCAGAGGCCGGGTCCGACAGATGAGAGGGGTCTTGATGCGTCGCATTCTTCTTGTGGATGATGTCGAAGAGGTCCGCTTTTCTATCGCAAGCACCCTCCAGCGGCACGGCTTTCATGTCACCGAGGCCTGCAATGGTTTGGAGGCTCTCGAGCGGATGAGCGAGGCCAGTTTTGATGCCGTGGTTACGGATGTCTGGATGCCGAAAACGGATGGGCTTGAGCTGTTGAGAGCGATCAAGACGATGGAAAATGGCCCGGTCGTTGTTGCCATTTCTGGGGGAGCGCCCAAAGCATCAATTGAGTTCTCGGTTGCGCTGGCCGACGCATGGGCGGCAGATGCCGTGTTCATCAAGCCGTTCGACAATGACGAACTGGCCGACAAACTGCGCAGCTTACTGGTTCATTGATCATTTTCAGGACTGTCCACCGCGTCATTCACAGCCTCGGTGTTCACCATGCCCTGAATGACCGACTGTAAGGCAAAAGCCAGTGATGCCAGATGGTCCGGCGTCACCTTGGCGAGCAGGGCCTCCAGATCGTTTCGCGGATCACGTCGCAACAACGCCTGTCCCTTTGGCGTCAGTTCGATCAAATCAGACCGCCCGTCATGTGGATTGGGCTTTCGCGTCACCAGCCCTTTCTCGACCAGCGCCCGCACCGTTCGTGCAACCGGGCTCATCGCCATATTCTGGTAGCGCATCAGCCCTGCCGCCGTGCGCGTCTGTGGCGTCGCCTCGGCAAAATAGCGCAATGCCGTCCACTGTGCCGGATAGAGGCCTTCGCTGTGCCCCGCCCCATGAATAAGCCGCGCGGCTTGTTCAAGCAGACTGGCCACCCCTTTTACTCGAACGCGTCGGGGCATGCCGATTGGGCCTTTTTCCTGTCATGCGTCCAGTGACCTTGGCAAAGCCGACAGCCTTGCGCAATGGGAACAATCTGCCGGCGGCTCCAGGAATAAAGTGCACAGTGATCACTTTATTGCCGGGGTGATTGAACGTTCCTCCTGATCCATCAGCCTGTTGGCGGCAGGGTTGTCTCTGGCATAGCGGCTGCATAGTGACCACAGATCACTAAAGACCGGCAGGTGCGCTCCCCCGGCCGGTGCGCTGTGCAAGGGACACAAAACAGCCATGAGTTTCGCAGACGTCCAGCTTTCCGGTGGCATCCGCAGCACTGTCCTCACGCTTCAGGGGCTGCAGGGCAAAATGGCACTGACCCAGCGGCATCTGGCAACCGGGTTGCGGGTCGCTGACGCGTTGGACAACCCTCCTGCCTATTTTGCCGCAAAAGGACTGAACAACCGCGCCAATGATCTGATGTCGCTGAAAGATGCCATGGGACAGGCGGTGAGCGCGGCAACCGGCGCCACCAAGACAATTGACCATATGGAAGAGCTGGTCCAGCAGGCCCGCGGGCTGACCACCGCCGCCTTTGCCGCGCTCGGCAGCGATCCTGCGTCGGTGATGACCCGCGGCGCCCTCGCCAAGCAGTTCGATGCGCTTCTCGACCAGATCGACAGGCTGGCCGGCGACAGCGACTATGGGGGCAGGAACCTGCTGGCGGGAAATGGTCACCGCCTGGATGCCACGCCTGCCTCCCGGATGGCGGTGAATTCCATCAACGGGATCGACAACACCAGGGTTACCACTGTCATATCGCCCGACAGCTATCAGGTCCGGGTGAGCGGCGACAGCACGATCAGCGGTCAAGCGGCCGATGTTGCACGGGCCGAAGCCGAACGCGGCATTTCCGATCTTGATGTGTCGGGCTTCATGCTGCGCCAGCGGGGGACCCTCGACGATGTCACGATCAGCGTGACCGGTGCACCTGGACGCGACCGGACCTTCCAGATCAGCTGCGGTGATCAGACGCTGACACAGACCTTCACCCGCGACGCTTGGGAAACGGCCAAGGCCCGTCACGAAACGCTGCGCTTCAATGAGGTCTTTCCGTCCGGCGTTCAGGTGAAATTCACCATCGATCTTGATGCCATGGACGCCCTGCAGCCGTCCGGCGGAGTCGGGACATCGGTGATCGAGCGCAACACCGACCTTCGGATCACGACGACCAGCATGACCGGCGCCACAGAGGTGCGGGACGCGGCAAACCAGCGTGGCGCCGGGAAGCTGTCCGCTGGCGAGAACGACTTTCCCTTCGACAGCGGGACCCTTCGCCTGACTGTTGCCCCCGCACAGCTGATGGAGGCGGCCGCCTTCCCGGACCGGGCCGGGTTGATCCGCGGCGGACAGGCCCCGGCGGTCGGCTCCGTCGGCCCGGTGACCGGACAGACCGTTGATGCCGATTACACGCTCAAGATCCTCAACAACGAAACTGCTGGAGAAGCCGCCCTGTCGCTGGTGCTGACCAGCAGCACCGGCGGGCAATCCTCTCCCATCCTCATCGATCGCACCACCAAGCCGGGGCCAGTAACCTTCGACTTTGGCGGCGGCCATACCGCCACCATGGACATCGATCCGGCGAAGCTGAGCCACACCAACCAGGAAAACATCCAAACACCGCTCTATGTCTCGGCGGCGGCGGCATCCGTCTCAGGAACGCCCGGGATGGGAACCCAGTACTACCGTGTGACCACAGGACAGCTCGGCAGCGCCCAGGACCCGAACCCGCCCAACGCCTGGACCTACAAGACCGTAGCGGTCGAGCACTCGCTCGATGGCGTCACCTGGTCGGCCCTGGCAAGCGGAACCGTTCCCGATGCCGGCGGGACCCTCACGTCCGGCGCTGTCAGCTTCGGCATCAATGGCAAAGGCGGGGTGATGGACCGCATGAAGGTGGACGTGTCCTCCGATCCGCGGGGCTTCCCCAACCCGCCCACGGTCCGGGTGGCCTATCTCGCAGCGGCTGACGGCACCCTTCCGACACCCGCCATCGACGGCTTCGATCCAATGACCGGGATCGGCCAGGTCGCCTCCATCAGCGATCAGACCCATGCCGCCTTTTCCGGCATCCAGCAAAACACCCGCATGAAGGTCATCACCGGCATCCCCGATCCCCTGAGCGGAACCAAGACGGTGACGGTCGAATGCTACGCCCCGGACGGCACGCTGACCGAAACGGCATCCGCCAGCATTCCCAACGCCGGCCAGAGCGATGTGCCCCTCACCTTGCTGGGAAACGGGGCGAGTGCGTCCAAAAATGCTGGCGCCACAATCCGCATGGATTTCTCAGCCGGCAGCGGCGTCAACGAGTTTCATCTGGCCACAGACACGCCGACCATCGTGAAGGACACCGACCCGTCCGTGGTCCCGGCAGCGGTCGGCCTCTCCAGCGGCGCCGCGTCGGAGTTCGCAGGGTGGTCCTTGAAACACAACACATTGACGGTGAGCGTCGGCGACAACGACAGCGCAGCCCCCGGCTTCAAGACCGTTGCCTTCAGCGACGGGATGGGCGCCACGATCACCACCCGGGTGCCGAATGCCGGCCAGGCCGGCGTCGCGTTCAAACTGGGCGGGTCCGGTCCCAATGCCGGCGCCACCGGACAGGTGGACATCGCCAGCAACCCCTACGCTCCGGTCGGCGGAACCGCCCTGTTCCGCATCGACGCGCCGCTGACCGAAAAGGCCGGTTTGCAACCGCAAACCAGCATGGGGGTTTCCTCCTTCGACACGCTCGATAACCGCAAAATCAGCGGCTTCAAAGGCAGCTCGACGGCGTTGACGGTGCAGGTCGATGCTCCTGACAGTGCCGGTCCTGGAGTGCGCTACGCCTCCTTGATGGACGATCAAGGCGGTCTTTCGATGGTCAAGGTGCCGAACACCGGCCAAAGCGACGTTTCCTTCACCCTGGAGGGCACAGGGCCCAACGTCGGCGCCACCGCACGTCTGGACATCACCGGCCGGACCGGGCGCGACACATACCGGCTGTTCACCCCCGCCCTGGAGCCGAAGGATACGGTGCGCTTCACCTATCGCGCGGCCAACACCCCCGACCGTCCTGCCGCGGTCGTGACCACGCTGCAGGTGAGCGCTCCGTCCAATGCCAATGACATCACCGTTGCCTTCAACACGGATCAGTCTGATCGCCTTGTGATCGAAAGCCAGAACCTGACGACGGATGGGCAGGGGCTGCGGCTGGATCGGACACAAAACGGCTGGATGGACCGCACCGACATCGATCGGGCGATGAGCGGCCTCGACAGAGCTCAGGCGACGCTGCGCAGCGCCGCCCAAAGGCTGAGCACCACCCTCAACATCATCACCACGCGGGACGTCTTCAGCAAAAGCCTTTCGGATATCTGCATCGACGGCGCCAACAAGCTGACACTGGCCGACCAGAACGAAGAGGGCACCACAATGCTGATGCTGCAAACCCGCCAGCAACTCGCCACCACCAGTCTCAGCCTTGCCAGCAAAAGCCAGCAATCCATTCTGACCCTGTTCGGGTAAGCCCGATCAAGGACACGCGTCCCGCATTCTCCTTGCAAAGGCCCATCCGCAAAAAGGGAGCGGTCCCATGGCGAGGCCGATCGCCGATCCCGGCCGGGCAGCGGGAGGAATGGGTTGCATATAGTGATCACTGGTCTCTATAGTGCCGAGCGCTGCCGGTTCGCAGAAGGAAATCCTATGCTGGTCAGAGTATCCGAGCGGATATCTCAGCCACGCCTCGTCGAGCTTTTGGAGAGTCACCTCTTGTTCTTGAAAAAGGCAAAGGGGGGACAGCGGCTCAGTCTTGCCATGAAGCGAGCCGACCGCCTTGAATTCTCGGGCCGGCTGCTGATGGGGGCGGAGATGACCGGTGCCATGCTCGATGGCAGCCGCTTCGTTCGTGCCAATCTGGCCGAGGTCAATCTGTTTGGCGCAAGCATGATCAACTGCGACCTGCGCCATGCCAAGCTGGAGAAGGCGGACCTTCGGGGGGCCCGTCTGCGAAGCGCCAACTTGTCGGAAGCGATCCTCGATTTTGCTGATTTCCGGGAGGGGGTCCTGCTCACCAAGCAGGGCTCCGAGCTGACGCGGGCGTGGTCTGAGGACGGCACCACCCGGATGGCCGGGGCGATGTTTCGCAATGTTCAGGCAAAAGGAGCCCGTTTTTCCAAAAGCATCAGCGCTGGAACCGATCTCAGCAACGCGAACTTCTCAAACGCAAGGCTCAACGGCGCCGACTTTGCCGGCAGCATCCTGCGCAAGGTGAACTTCACTGGCGCTGACTTGTCCAATTGCAGCTTCGTCGGCGCGAACCTGCAAGGCGCGTTGCTGGTGAACGCAATACTCGACGGGGCGGTCTTCGCCGATGCTGACCTCACCACCACCGTTATCGCCCAAGGCGCGATGATGAAGGCCGATGTGCGCAAGGCCCGCCTGCCGCGTGGGCTGGAGTCTCTGGAGCAGTCGATCCAGGAGATCATCCGATCCCATGCCAGATGGGTCGCCTCCTTAGGAGCAGACGGCGCCCAGGCCGATCTGTCCAGGGTCGATCTGCGCGACGTGGACCTCGCGGGGACGGATTTTTCGGCCGCCAACTTCCAGTCCGCGATGCTGATGGACAGCCGCCTGCACGGCTGCTGCTTCACCATGGCGGATTTGTCCTATGCCAATCTCATGCAGGCAGAGCTTGCCGATGCCGTGTGCCGGGGAGCCAACCTCAAGGGCGGCGCAACCTTGCGAAACGCGACGCTTGCACAGATCGACTGTTCTCCGATGGTGATCACCACCGGCCTCACCACACGGGATTGGCCGACAAACTTCGCCGAAGCCGATCTTGGCGACGCCAACCTGTCCGGTGGAAATTTCCGCATGGCGACCTTTGCACAGGCCGATCTTCAAGGTGCCGATCTTCGAGGCTGCACTCTGTGCGGGGCCATCTTCACCGATGCCGATCTCACCGGCGCCGACCTGCGAGGCGCTGACCTCACCGGTGCCGACTTCCGCGGGGCGATTGGCGTCAAACGGTAGCGGAATATCGGCATGCGGAGGCTGGGTGGCTGCTGGTCTGACGAAGGCAGCAGACGGTCCGGCAGTGTGGCCTGGGCCGCCACTTGGACACGCGCTCACCCCCCCCGCAGAGCGCCGCGGTCGACGGTTTCCAGAAACCAGCGGTAGGTGGCGGCGAAGCCGTCGCGCAAGCCCGTGGGGGCGGTCCAGCCCATCTCTCTCATCCGGCTGACGTCCATCAGCTTGCGCGGGCTGCCGTCCGGCTTGGAGCTGTCGTAGCGGAACTCGCCCTCATAGCCGACGACGTCGCGGATCAGCTCGGCCAACTCGCGGATCGACACCTCAATGCCGGTGCCGACATTGACGTGCGGCTCGTCCGAATACTGCCGGGCCAGGAAGACCAGGCCGTCGGCCAGATCGTCGGCAAACAGGAATTCGCGCTTGGGCGCGCCCGTCCCCCACAGCTCGACGAAGGGCTGGCCCTCCACCTTGGCGCGGTGGATCTTGGCCAGCAGCGCGGCGGCGACATGGCCGCCCTGCAGGTCGAAATTGTCGTTCAGGCCGTAGAGATTGGTCGGCATCGCCGAGATGAAGTCGCAGCCATACTGGCGCCGGTAGGCCTGGCACATCTTGATGCCGGCGATCTTGGCGATGGCGTACCACTCGTTGGTCGGCTCCAGCGGGCCGGTCAGCAGGGAATCCTCGCGCATCGGCTGCGCGGCCAGCCGGGGGTAGATGCAGGACGAGCCGAGGAAGACCAGCTTCTTCACACCGGTCCGGTAGGCGCCATGGATGATGTTGGTCTCGATCGCCAGGTTGTCGTAGAGGAACTCGGCCGGGCGGGTGGAGTTGGCGAGAATGCCGCCGACGGTGGCGGCGGCGACGAAGACCAGCTCCGGCTTGGCTTCGGCCATCCACTCCTCGACCTCCGCCTGGCGGCGCAAATCGACGCGGTCGCGGCCGACGGTGATCAGGTCGCACGGCTCGCGCTCCAACCGGCGGACGATGGCCGCCCCCGCCATGCCGCGGTGCCCCGCCACCCAGACCCGTTTGCCCTCTAGCGAGAAAAGCGATTCCGTCTGCACCCGTGCGCCCCATGCCGCTATGAAAAGCCGTGTGGTGTCGTAGCATCGGGCGGACAGGGAATCCAGCCCGCTCCGCCCGACTTGACAAGCGCCGGCCCGGCGCGGGATCTTCCGGCCCCTTGGCGCCCGCTTGGACTGCCGGACTTGCGCCCAGAATTGGGGTTCCCATCATGATTCCGAACTTGGCTTTCACCTGGCAGCTCACGGAGGTCCACGGCTGGGGGCTGGTGGGTGTCCACACCGCCCTCTACCTCGCCGACCAGGGCCGGCCGCCGCTGCTGCTCGAAAAGCCGCTGATGGGCACCCTGCGTCTGGAAAACCGCGCCAGGCTGCAGCCGCTGGAAGCACCTTATCAGCAGGTCGCCGCCATGGCCGACAACGCCAAGGGGCACATGCTGCTGCTGAAGGAGTTCGACGTCCTGCACGCGCTGGGCAACGGCTTCACTGCCGGCGGCCCGTCGTCGCGCTTCCGCGGCCGGCGCAACATCGGCGTCATCGCCTATGAGGAAACCCGCTTCACGCCCGAGGTGATGGCCCGCGCCCGCCAGTACGACCGCATCGTTGTGCATTCCACCTACAACAAACAGCTTCTGGAGATCTGGGGCTTCGACAATGTCGGCCTCGCCTTCCAGGGCATCGACCCGACCGAGATGGTGGAAGCCGAACCGAGCGGCCGGTTTGGCGACCGCTTCGTGATCTTCTCCGGCGGCAAGCTGGAGTTCCGCAAGGGCCAGGACATCGTGCTGGCCGCCTTCCTGCGCTTCCGTCAGCGCCATCCGGACGCCCTGCTGGTCACCGCCTGGCAGAACGCCTGGCCGGAGGTGGGCATGACCATGGCGGAATCGCCGCTGGCGGCGAAGCCGCCGCGGGTCCTGCCCAACAACATGATCGACGTGAAGAGCTGGGCGATGGAGAACGGTGCCGACGAGGAGGGCTTCGTCGATCTGGGCTTCCTCGGCCGCCACCAGATCGCCGGCGTGCTGGCAGACTGCCACGCCGCCGTCTTTCCCAACCGCTGCGAAGGCGCCACCAACCTCGTCGCCATGGAAGCGATGGCTTGCGGCGTGCCGGTGGTCTTGTCCAACAACACCGGCCACCGCGACCTGCTGAAGAGCCCGACCCAGGGCGGCGATCTGTGCCTGACGCTCGACCACCAGGTTCCGGTCGCCGACCGCGACGGCAGCCGCTTCGGTTGGGGCGAATCCTCGGTCGACGAACTGGTGGAGGCGCTGGAACGGCTTTACACCGACCGTGCCGCCGCCAAGGCGCGGGCTGAGCGCGCCAAGGCCTTTATCCGCACCGAACGCAGTTGGCGCGCCTTCGCCGAGGCGTTCGTCGACGCCACGCAGTGAGGCCGGGGGCGAGGGAGGAAGTCCAGGCATGCCCGCCACCCTGGTCCTGCTGTGCCAGCCGGAGGATGCGCGCCATCTCGCTGCCATTCTCGCCGGCGCCAACCGCGACCTGACCGTCATCACGGCGTCCGACCGCCCCCAGCTGGAAGCCGCGATGGCGGGCTGCAGGCAGGTCGACCGCCTCGTCGCCTTTCGCACCAACTGCGTGGTGCCGGCCGAACTGCTGCGGCGGGTCTCCGGCCCCTCCTACAACTTCCCCCCCGCCCCGCCCGCCTATCCCGGCCGCTACCCCTTCGTCTTCGCGCTCTATGACCGAGCGACGCGGTATGGGGTCACCGCCCACGAGATGGTCGAGCGGGTGGATGCCGGCCCGATCGTCGGCGCGCTCGGCTTCGCCCTGCCCGCCGATCCCGATCCGGTCTGGCTGATCGACCAGGCCCATACGGCGCTGGTTCAGCTGTTCGTGATGCTGGCGCCGCAGTTGGCGGCGACCGGCCGGCCGCTGCCCCGCGCGGAGCTTGCCTGGGACCAGAGCCGCCGCTGCACGGCCAAGGCGCTGGACGCGCTGCGCACCCTGCCGCCGGACATCGGTGCGGAAGAGCTGGACCGCCGCCTCCGAGCATTGCGCAGCGTCAGGTACGAAGGCATCCGCCCCTGCCTGACCCTGCACGGCCGCCGTTTCGTTCTGGACGAGGATTAGCCCCCCACCCCATCGAGCGCGTCGAGCAGGCGGCGGGCGGCGGCATCCCAGGTGAAGTTGTCCATCAGATGGCGGGCGGCGTCGCGGCGCTCGCCCTCGGGATCGCGGATGACGCGGGCCAGGATGTCGGCCGCGGCGTCCTCGTCCGGGTGCCACCAGTCCAGCCCGTGGAAGGGCGGGTAATAGTCGCTGCTGTAGGGCATCAGCGCCGGGCCGGTGGCGCAGGGAATCAGATGGGCGACGCGGTCATCCAGATAGGCCGTGTAGGCGCTGTGCCGGGGGGCGATCAGGTCGGCGCCCAGGCAGCCCGCCCGGGTGATCGGCAGGTCCCAGCCCTCGCCATGCGACAGGCTGAGATAGTGGGTCGCCATGGCATAGATGCCGGCGAGCGCCGCCTCGTCATAGCGATCGGTCAGCAGAACGATGGGGGCGGCCTCCTCCAGCCGGCGGCCGGTGGCGTGGATGCAGCGGTCGACCAGGCGGCGGATCTCGCCGGCGAGCGCCGATCCGCCCTTGCCCACCTTCAAGATCAGAATCGCGTCGTCGCCGGCGCGGGTGGCGCGCAGCCAGACCCGCAGCAGCCCGTCCAGGTTCTTGCGCGCCACGAAGTCGGAGATGTTGAGGACCCGCACCCGGTAATCCATCACATCCCGCCCGCGCGGACCGGCGACGGCCAACGGCCGTGCCGCCGCATCGGCCGGATGGGGGGCGATGCCGGGTGGACAGACACGGATGCGGTCTTCCGGATGGCCGGCGGCGATCCAGGCCAGGCGCGAGGAGTCGGTCGGAACGATGACCATCTCGTGCGTCCGGCTGCAGGCGGCCCAGGCCGTCGGGATGCGCGGCCCTTCGAACATGGTGTAGTTGACGGTCGGCAGACCGGGGACCGGCTCGACCAGCAGCGGGGTCAGCATGCTGAGCGCCAGCCGCGCCCGCACCGGATCGCCGAGCCTCCGGGCCGCCGCCTGCAGGATCGGGTCGGCGAAGGCCGGGCGCCAGCTCTCCGCCCCGGTCAGCCCCGCCAGCCGCAGGGTCGTCCCGCACTCCATCAGGCTGCGCACGAAATGCTGGGCGAAATCGCCATATCCCGACAGAACGGAGAAGGGTGCCCGCACCAGCAGCCCGTCGGGCGTGTGGGGCTGGCCGGCCTCCTCGGTGATCTGGCGGTAAAGCCGGGCACGCTCCAGCATCGCCGAGGACTCCTCGACCGCCGGCTTGCTGCCGTCCACGCCGGGTCCGGCAGCCAGAAGGGTCTCCTCCGCCAAGTCCGGGCGGCCGAGCGACAGCCAACCACCGGCCAGACGGGTGCGGGCATCGGCATGGCCGGGATGCCGCGCCAGGACAGGGGTCAGCAGTTCGACGGCTTCGGCATAGGCGCCGCTCGACAGCAGGGTCACCGCCAGCGGGACCTGCCGGTCCGGATCGGAGGGACACAGCCGGGCGGCATGGCCCAGGTGACGCCTCGCCCCGTCATAGTCGCCGAACCCGTGCAGGAGGTTGCCGAGCCGGCCCTGGATGTCCGCGTCCTCGGGCGTCAGCGTACAGACGGCACGGAACTGGGCGGTGGCCTCCTGCTGGGCACCGCGTGCAAGCAGCACCACGGCCAGATTGATCCGGGCCTGCGCGAACAGCGGCTCACGCGCCAGCAGCTGACGCAGCCGCCGCTCCGCCTCGTCCAGCCGGCCGGCCTGGAACAGGATGACGCCTGCCAGATTCAAGGCGGTGCGGTCGGCGGGATCGTCGCGCAGCACCTGCTCCGCCAGGATCAGCGCCTCTCCGCTGTGTCCGGCCTTGTAAAGGTCGATGGCGCGGGCGGTGTCTTGTTCCATGGCGTGGCCTTGACCGGAAAAGGTGGGGAGAGGCGCTTGGATAAAGGAAACGGGGCAAAGAAACGGCGCCTTGTCGGACCTTTGGCGGTTTCGGCGGGATAGCACAGGCGGAATTGGCCGGTCAATCGACCCAGGACCGACCCTGGGGACTAACTTGGGGGCCGCCCCTGGCCAGCCCCTCAGCGGCCTTTCTGGAAAGAGATTTCGGGATGAAGGGTCACCTGACGCCAGCTGTCGCTCATGGGATCGGCACAGATCTCGGCCAGACGGTTGAACATGTTGTGGCCGTTCAGGACGGCGGCGCGCTGCCGTGCCAGCAGGGCCGAGACATCGGTGTCCCTGTGCATTTTCATGAAGTCCATGATGCGCCGGCATGACGCCTCTGGGCCACGGATGTCGATCTCGCAGAAGGTCGATGGGATGAGCGCTTCCCTGATCTTCATCCATCCATGATAGATGGGAATGGGCCGACCGAGATAAGCGTAAGAAAGCTTTTCCGTCCAGCAACGATCGCTTTGATATTTTTCTATGTACAGATGGAATTTTTTACGGAGGGGCGGCGGACCATCTGTTGGCAAACTCGCAGCAATCCCGTCCGTACAGATGCAACTTGTCTCCAATGAGGGCCTTCAGCTGCCGCAGGAATTGTGCGCGGGCGAGATGCCCTTCGGTGACCACCTTGTCGGACACAATGGCGGAAACGGCGAAAGCCTTGTCCACTCCCCGTCACGCTGGACAGCAGGTCGTAATCGATGGGTCCCGATCCGGGCCATGCCTCCGGACCGAACAGCCCGATGTGCCAGGGCAGCGGAACCTGGGACGGCAGGACGCGGGGATGGAGCAGATCCTCGTGCAAAGGTGACGACCAGATCGAACTGGTCCAGGGAGCCACGGCAGCAGCGGGACAGGGACGGCGGCTCTCCGGTCGCCTGGACGAGCTTTCCTTGCCGGCAGGTCACCATCCTGGGACGATCCAGAACCTCGTAGACCACCACCCAATCCGACCGTCCTTCCTCCCGGTTGGCGACGAACTGGTGGTTCCTCCAGCGTCCAGTACCGCCGGGGGTCTGCCGCAGCCAGAACTGGTCCCAACATTTGTACAGCAGATTGACGGTGATCGGATCGGACGGCGCCCTCTTCGGCTCCGCCCGGACGCGCAGGGGGGCGTTCAGGATGCGCTGCCGGCTCTCGATCTCGGCCAGGCCGGCCAGGGCCTCCTGGTCGCCGGGCAGAAGGCGGGATAGCTCGCCATAGCCGTCCTTCGCCTCGTCCAGCTGGTTGAGGCACTTCGACAGCGCCGCGGCAAAACGCAGCAGCACCGGCTGGCCGGAGAGCAGGGCCATCGCTGGGCGCGCAAGGCGAAACGCCTGCCCGTCCCACCTGACGCCTTCCAGCCCCTGGGCCAGGATGAACCATTGATTGGCATCCGCCGGATCGACGGCAGCCGGTGGACGCACTGCCTCAGCAGGGACTCGAACTGGCCGGGGCGGTGAACTGAAGGTGCCGGCGCATCGATCGGCGTGACTGTCGGGAGGTCGTCGCCCCCACCAGTCACGGCGGAGGGTGGGGTTCGGGGAAGAGGGCGCCAATTTCGGACAGTCCGCCCGCCTTTTCAACATGAAGCACCCTCCGCCGGCTCCCTGCTCGCTCCTTCAGCCGGCTAATGGAGACGCTATGAAACCGGCAGGCAGGCAGCCTATAACTCGCGGGCCTTCCGCCCGTGTCCTTTCGAAAAGGCTGTCCGACCCATGAAGCTCCTCATCATCGACTCCCATGTGACGAAGGCGAGCGATGCCTACAGCGAAGCGGAAGGAATGGGCGGGATCGCCTCGTCGCTGATCTACCTGTCCGACAGCCTCGCCGCTGAGGGGCACGAGATCCTGCTCGCCATCGCCAGCGAACCAAGCACGCGGCGAAGCGGGGTCAGGGTCGTCGACTGCACCAAGGTCACCGCCGCGGACCTGGACGGGATCGAGGCGATCATCGTCAGCAACAACGCCAACAACGTGACCGCGGTGAAGCGGTTCCTCCCCGCCGTGCCTGTCTTCCTGTGGGTCCACATCCAGCACGATGTATGGTTCCACGACCTGAAATGCCTGGCCCACTATCTGGACACCGACCACGCGCGCTCCGCCGACGGCATCGTGTTTGTCAGCGAATGGCAAAAGCGGGTTTTTCTGGAAAAGTTCAAGGACACCATCCCGGCCGAGCGGTGTCATGTGATCCGCAACGCCTGCAACCCCTTCGTCTTGCGGCAGCGCGACGACGAGGCGGCGCTGTTCGACGCCAAACGGGCGGCGCTGGAGGTGGCCTATGTCTCGGCACCGACCCGCGGGCTGGAAACGCTGCTGAAACTGTGGCCGGCGGTGCAAGCCGAATGCCCGACCGCGACGCTGGCCGTCTATTCCGGACAGTCGATCTATGGCATCGCGCAGGGGGACGACCCCATCCACCGCCGGCTCAGCGGCATGACCATGGAGGGTGTCGACTATCGCGGCCCTCTGTCCCATGCCCGCCTGACCGAGCGGCTGCTGGACACCGCCGTCATCGCCTACCCCACCGCGTTCGAAGAGACCTCCGGCATCGCCCCCATTGAGGCGCTCGCCGCCGGCTGCAGCCTCGTCTGCACGGACCGCGGCGCGTTGCCGGAAAGCACGGCCGGCTTCGCCACCATGATCCCCTACGGCGAGGGCGGCGACAGCTTCGAAGTGGCCTTCACGGCCGCGCTCATTGCCAAGATCAGGCAGTGGCGCAACAGCGACGGCGCGGATCTCCGCACTTCGCTTCAGCACCAGCGGCAGGCGATCACCGCCAATTACCGCTGGGAGAACCGGGCTCTGGAATGGAAGTCGCTGATAGCCCTTTACCGGACGGGGCGCTGACGGAAAGCAGGTTCCGGCTCGCCTGACATGGCCACCGCGCCATCCGGCATCCATGCGATCGCCACCGAAGCGATCCGTATTGAGGAAAGAACGATTCCATGTCGCCCGATATGAACCCGCTAATCGTTACGGGATCCGACCAGAAATACTTTGAGGTGCAGTGGAGCTTCCTGAGAGCTTTGAAGTATTTCGAGGAAACCCGCCACATTGATTGCGTCGTGATCGATGCGGGTCTCGCGTCGGAGCAGAAGGCAAGGCTGGAAAGAATCGGGGTGAAATCCGCCGAAGTCGGGTGGGGATTTTCCTTCATGGACAGCCTCAACATCGCGAAACTGCCGCAGCATATGAAGTGCCTGACCGCGCGCCCCTTCCTTCCTTCCATGTTTCCCGGATACAGCCATTACATTTGGATGGATGCGGATACCTGGATACAGTCCGGCAAATCGGTCAGGGCCTACCTGGAAGCGGCCAAGGATGCTGATCTGGCGATCGTCCCCGAGCTTCACCACACGTTCGAGTATCTGTACCGCCCCAACGATGCGTCCCGCGCCAGCCATCGCTTTATCTATCAGAGTTGCTACGGCAAGGAGACCGGCGACATCCTGAGCATGTTGCCGGTGCACAATGCAGGTGTCTTCGCCGCCCGAGCCGAAAGCCGCTTGTGGAGCGAATGGAGCCGGGAAATGAGCGAGTGCGTCATGCGCGCCCGCTTTCTCAACTGCGACCAGGCTTCGTTGAACTTCCTGATCTACAACCAAAACCTGACGGCTGTCCGCCTGCCGGCGGAATTCAACTGGGTGTGCAGCTCCAAAATTCCGGAATGGGATCGGGAGGAGGGTGTCTTCGTGTCGCCGGGTCCCCTGCCCCGGCGGATCGAGGTGATGCACGTCACGGGAGCGGCGCTGTCGCAGAAATGGCATGACATCCGCTGCCGTCAGGGCGGAACAGTCCAGCGCAGCCTGCTGTCGCCCTTCCCCCAAGTGGTGCCCGACGGCTCGCCGGCCGGTTGACGGATGGCTGGCAGACGGCGCATTGGCGGGGGGCGGGGCGCCTGCCTGCCAATGCGCTGCCTCCCGCTTATCTCTTGCGCGCCACGAAGATGATCGGCGTTTCCCAGTGCAGGCGCCGGGCCAGCCAGATCGCCGGCTCCAGCAGGCCGGAGCGGTGGACGAAGGTGACGATGCGCTTGGCGACCGACAGCGCCGCCCAATCGCCGAAGCCCAGCGTGCGCAGGCGCTGCTCAAAGACGCCCCAGCCCCAGTCCAGCACCTCCAGCCCGTCGGGATGGCGGCGGAGCCAGCGGTCGAACCAGGGGCGGTCGATCAGGTTGAGGGTATCGACGTAAACCGGGTCGCGACCGAACAGCCGGACATAGAGTTTGGCCAGCCCGGCCGGCATCCGCGGCAGCCATAGGATGCCGTAATGCCCCTCCCACCAGGAACCGTAGTTGGGCACGACGATCAGCAGCAGCCCGCCCGGCTTCAGCACGCGCAGCGCCTCGTCCAGCACCGCCGCCGGGTCACCGACATGCTCCAGCACATTGGAGGAATAGACGATGTCGAAGCTGGCGTCGGGGAACGGGATCGCCTCGCCGGTGGCGTCGCGCACCGCGTCGGCCGGCAGGCCGTAATGGTCGATCAGCCGGCGGCAGACGTCGAGCGTGGAGCTGTACTCGCCCATACTGGGCTCGATGCCGTGGATGTCGAGCCCATGGGCGGTGCGTCCGCGCACCACGGTCATGCCGCAGCCGGAGCCGACCTCCAGGATGCGGGATCCGTCGGCATCGACGCCGGCGGCCGCGGCGGTCCGCCGCAGCTCCGCCACCTGCTCGTCGGCGCGCGCCTCCGACAGCATGTCGCGCACGACGTCGTTCACCGGCACGCGGGTGACGCCGCCGATGAAGCCGCTGTCGATGTAGCCACGGGACAGCAGCCGGCCCAGTTCCTCCCAGTCGGGAGGAGCCGTCCCGTCCTGCCGACCCGCTGCCGCCTCAGGCATTCTTCGTCGCCCGGATCACGAAGATCGTGGCGCTCTTCATCCGGCCCAGCCGGTCCTGGATGCAGTCTGCCTTGAAGCCGTTGCGCTCGAAGAGTGCCACGATCTCCTCGATCGAATAGAAGGTCTTGTAGGGCGGATAGTACCAGTCCTCGACCTGGGCCTGGATCGACACGTTGTCGGCCCGGCGGTTGATCTCCTGCCCCTTCAACATGCAGGCGACCTTGGTCAGTCCGGTGAAGAAGCCGCCGACCAGCTTGCGCCGGGCCGGCGTGTCCATGTAGGCGCGGCAGAAATGGCGCACGCCCTCATGCACCGGCGACAGCCAAGTCTTCAGGTAGAGACCGAGATAGACGGTGCCGCCCGGCTTGGTGACGGCCATCAGGTTGCGCATCACCCGCATCGGGTCGGGCGCCATCATCGCCACGCCCCAGCACCAGACCAGATCGAACGGACCGAGGTTCGGGTCCAGCTCCTGCAGATCCTGGTGGTGGAACGCGATGTTGTCGCGGCCAAAGCGCTGGGCCTGCTGGCGCGCGGTGGCGAGGCTGTCCGACGACACGTCGACCGACACCACCTGCTCCGCCATTTCCGACAGGATGACCGAGCAGATGCCGTGGCCGCAGCCGGCGTCGAGCGCCCGGCCGATCTGCCGCTCGGTCAGCGTCTCCAGCATATACTTCTTGGTCTCGTCGTAGATCGGCACGAAACGGGGCCAGAAGTCGTCGTAGAATTCCTTGGTCGCGAGATCCATGGGGCTGCCCTTCCGCCCTGTCGAGGGCGTCGCTTTGGTCGTGATGATGGTGGTCTTAAGGGGTCTTGGACGACGCCGTCCAGGGGGAATAGGGCCTGATCCGCCGCGCCGCCGCATCCGGCTCTACGAACAGGCGGGCGTTGCGGTTCAGCAACGCCGCCAGTTGGCTGTAGCCGCTCTGGGCGCTGACGCCCAGCACGTCGGCGTTCATCAGCACGTGGAAGTCCTGCAGGAACTCCAACCCCTGCCAGGGCTGCACCGCCCCGTCCTTCGCCAGATCGTCCAGCGAGACCGGGGCGAACTCCGCGAAGTCGGCGATGGTGGCCGGGTCGTCGGTAGCGATGTAGAGCACCGGCCGCTCCAGCGTCGGCCACAGCCCCTTCAGCCAGTCGACGTACCAGGCGGTCTCGGTGATGGTGTAGCGGAACCAGACAAAGTCGCCGCGCCGGATGTGCAGCGCCACCACCGTGTCGCCGCGGTCTTTGAGCGCCTGCATCACCGGATCGACATGGGGCAGCCAGTCCGGCCGCGGCCGCAGCCAGGACTGCACCCGCTCGCGCCACTCCTCGCGATGCTCGAACAAGAACAAAGGCGAGAGGATGTCGACGTCCGGACGCGGGTCGTCGCGCCGCCCGGTCACCAGGTCGTTCAGGATGCGCCGGGCGAAATGCATCGGCTTCAGCCCGCCAGAAGGCCGGGGATCGTCGAGGTCGAAGTAATAGCCGCCGACCCAGTCCGGCGTCTCCAGCCGGTAGCCGAATGTCTCGGCGTAGAGCCGCAGCAGCACATATTCCAGAACATTGTGGGCGAAGCGCCCATGGGTGGCCAGCGTGGAGGAGCAGATGCGCGGCGCGGACGGATCGGGGTTGGCCGGCCGCTCCAGCCGCTTGCCCTGCCGGGCCAGAACCTGGCTCAACCCGGCGATCGATTTCACGGTGAAGAAGCGGCTGCCATGGCCGTGCACGCCGGCCAGAACCTCCACCGCGCGGTCGACCTCGCCGGCAGCCAGCCAGTTCTCGGCGACGGCGGTCAGGCAGTCGATGTGGAAGGCATCGGGAGTGGCGGCGTGGGGATAGCGGTAGTCGGCGAAGAAGCGCCGGGCCTCATCAAACCGTCCCTGGCGTGCCAGCAGGGCCGACAGCATGTCGATGGCGCCGGGCACGTCGCTGCCCGGCCGGATCAGCGCCAGACGCAGCACCTGCTCCGCCTCGCCCTCGCGGCCGAGGTCGGTCAGCACGTCAGCCAGCCGGGTCAGCGCCAGGGTGACACCGGCACGCGCGGCACCGGCATAGCTGTCGACCGCCGCCTCGGCCAGCCCGGCGGCATGCTGGGCATTGCCCTGGTTGTAGAGCGTGTTGCCCTGCCCCGGCTGGATCAGAAGCGCGCGGCGGAAGCAGGTCAAGGCACCGGCCGGATCGCCCAGCTCGAGCCGGATGTTCCCGAGCTTCCCGTGGGCGTCGGCAAAGTCCGGCTGCAGGATGAGCGCGTTACGCTGGCTTGCCTGCGCCGCCTCCACCGCCCCATTCTGGCGCAGCGCGATCCCAAGGTCATGATAGGCATCGGCACGGCCGGGGTTCAGCCGCAGCACGCGGCGAAAAGCCACGGCGGCGGTCTCCCAGTCGCGCGGACCGCCGCGCCCGCCCAGCAGGGAGGCAAGGGCCGAATACGCGCCCTCCAGCCCCGGATCGATCAGGATCGCCCGGCGGTGGGCGGCGGCGGCGGCATCGACCTGCCCCAGTTCGGACAGGGTGCTGCCGAGATTGCAGGAGGCGTCCGCCATATCCGGCGCGATGCCGAGAGCGGCACGGATCAGCTCGAGCGCCTTCTCCCGGCGGCCCTGGCGCCGTTCGATCAGCCCCAGCAGATGCAGGGCGTGGGCATTGCGCCGATCGGCCTCGAGAATGCGCAGATACACCCCGCGCGCCTCGTCCAGGCGGCCGGCACGCTGGAATCCAACGGCGATCTGCAATGCTTCGGCAACGGTAGCCATGACGATCCGTGCTGTGCGGCCCCCGGCCCCGGCCCCGCAGTCGCACCCGACCGGGGCCACCGGGGATGGCCGGCCCGTTCGGCGCGCACCCTATCGTTCCGCGATAGGCGCTTCAACTCCGTTCATGCCGCACCAAGGCTTCTCTATTCCCCGGCGATGTCACATGCAGGGGCTTCACTGTCCCCGTGCCTTCTCTGGGATCATGGTGCAACGCCCCTTGCCTTGCCCGGATCCTTTGAGGATAGTGCCCGATCATCAACGCCGTACAGATCAAGGGTCGGTCCTTTGCGCAAAGTTGCCCTCATCACCGGCGCCACCGGCCAGGATGGCGCGTATCTTGCCGAGCTTCTGCTGGGGAAGGGCTATATCGTCCACGGCATCAAGCGCCGCTCCTCCTCCTTCAACACCGGCCGGGTGGAGCATCTCTACCGCGACCCGCATGAGGAGGGCGTGCGCTTCTTCATGCATTACGGCGACCTGACCGACAGCACCAACCTGATCCGGCTGGTTCAGCAGGTGCAGCCGACCGAGATCTACAATCTGGCGGCCCAGAGCCATGTGCATGTGAGCTTCGAGACGCCGGAATACACCGCCAACGCCGACGGCATCGGCACGCTGCGCCTCTTGGAAGCAATCCGCATCCTGGGCCTGGAAAAGACCGCGCGCTTCTACCAGGCCTCCACCTCAGAGCTCTACGGCAAGGTGCAGGAGACGCCGCAGCGCGAGACCACGCCGTTTTATCCACGCAGCCCCTATGCCGCGGCCAAGCTGTACGCCTACTGGATCACGGTGAACTACCGCGAGGCCTACGGCATGCACGCCAGCAACGGCATCCTGTTCAACCATGAGGGCCCGACCCGCGGCGAGACCTTCGTCACCCGCAAGATCACCCGGGCGGTGGCCGGCATCGACGCCGGCACGCAGGACTGCTTGTATCTGGGCAACCTGGACGCCAAGCGCGACTGGGGCCATGCGCGGGACTATGTCGAGGGGATGTGGCGCATCCTGCAGCAAGACGAGGCCGACGATTACGTGCTGGCCACCGGCGAGACCCACAGCGTGCGCGAGTTCGTCGAGCTGGCCTTCGGCCATGTCGGCCGCGGCATCGAATGGCGCGGCGAGGGCGTCGACGAGGAAGGCATCTGCCAGAAGACCGGCAAGGTGGTGGTCCGCATCGATCCGCGCTACTTCCGCCCGACGGAAGTCGACCTGCTGCTGGGCGACCCCTCCAAGGCGCGCGAGAAGCTGGGCTGGACCCACACCACCGCCTTCCGCGATCTGGTCCGCGAGATGGTCGAATCCGACATGCGCCTGCTCGCCGACGGCGGCGACCACCGCTGACGCCGCCATCCGTGACCGCTTAAGGCGCTATCCCATGACCATCGGAGGAACGGCCCGCGTCGAACCGAAGACCGCCCTGATCTTCGGCGTTTCGGGCCAGGACGGCGCCTATCTCTCCCAGCTGCTGCTGGGCAAGGGCTATGCGGTCCACGGCACCTCGCGCGACCGTGAGATGGCGGGCTTCGCCAACTTGCACCGGCTCGGCATCTTCGGCCGGGTGGTCCTGCATTCGGCCGTGCTGACCGACTTCCGCAGCGTGGTCGAGGTGATCGCCCGCACCCAACCGGCCGAGATCTACAACCTCGCCAGCCAGGCCTCGGTCGGGCTGTCCTTCGACCAGCCGGTCGAGACGCTGAACAGCACCATCTCCAGCACCATCAACATCCTGGAGGCGATCCGCTTCTTGGGATTGGATACCCGCTTCTACAGCGCCTGCTCCAGCGAGTGCTTCGGCAACACAGAAGCGCCGGCGGACGAGGCCACTCCCTTCCACCCCCGCAGCCCCTACGGCGTCGGCAAAGCCGCCGCCTTCTGGGCGGTCGCCAACTACCGCGAGGCCTACGGCCTGTTCGCCTGCTCCGGCATCCTGTTCAACCATGAATCGCCGCTGCGGCCGACCCGCTACGTCACCCAGAAGATCATCCGCGGCGCCGCCGACATCGCCGAGGGCAAGGCGGAGGTGCTGGAGCTGGGGATGCTGTCGATCGCCCGCGACTGGGGCTGGGCCCCGGAATATGTCGATGCCATGGCCCGCATGCTGACCCTGGACGAGCCGCAGGACTTCGTGATCGCCACCGGCGAGGCGAGCCGGCTGGAGGATTTCGTCGCCCAAGCCTTCTCCTGCTTCGGGCTGGACTGGCGCCGCCATGTCCGCAGCAATCCAGACCTGCTGCGCCCGTCGGACATTGCGTTTAGCGTCGGCAACTCCGCCAAGGCGGAACGGCTGCTGGGATGGCGCGCCGAGCGCCGTATGCCCCAGGTGGTCACCGGCTTGGCCGACGCCGAAATGGCACGCCGGGCCACAGCCTGAGAAGCCAGCCGCCGATCTCCACAGCCTTTTTTGAGAAAGCCCGTCCCATGTCGGCCAGGAGCAAGCTCGTCATCAACATCGAGGTGGACGACCGCACCGTCTTGTTCCCGGACGGCAAGTTCCTGTCCCACATCGCCCTGCATGAAGGCGACACTCCGGAGGGTGACGGCGCGGTGCGGCTGGACGGCGTCTTCCTGTTCAACGAAAGCCGGCTGGGGCCGGAGATCGCCTGCCTGGACGTGGAGGACGCCCGCGAGTTCGCTCGGTCGATCCTGGACGCCGTGTTCCAGGGCCGCACCCAGCATGTCCTGTCGGACGCTACCAAGGTCGCGGTGGTCTTCAATCCGAATGGCTTCGTGCTGCGCTTCGGCGAAGGGGCGGCCCTGCGCGAGCTGTTCATCGGCTCTCCCGCCATCGTTCGGCTGGCCCAGGGTGTCCTGCGGATGGCCGACCGCCTGTCGGCGCTGCCCGCGCACTGACCCTCATCCCCAGCCGGCCGAACGGCTTGGCCGCGTTGCGGTCAGGCCGTCTCCTGGAAAAAGCGCTCGATCGCTCGGATCGACGTGTCGTCGTCGAACAGGACGCCGCATCGTTCGAGGATGCGCTGCCGGACCTGGGCGCGCAGCAGCGGATCGCTGCCGAGCCGGACCGCCCGGTCGACATAATCGGCCGGATCGTTCGCCACGCAGTCGTCGAGCCCCATCAGCTTGTAGAAGCCCAAGGTGTGGCGTCCGCGCATGAAAGCGCCGGGCCAGGTCACCACTGGCGTGCCGAAAGCCAGGGCCTCCAGGCTTGTCTTGCCGCCACTGTAATGGAACGGGTCGAGCATGACATCGGCGTCGGCGGTCAAGGCGATGAAATCCGCCACCGCCAGCCCCGGCAGCAGGCGGATGCGGCCGGCCACATCGGGCCCCTTGGCGGCCAGCCGCCGCACCAACGCGGCGCCTTGGCCGCGCGGATCGACGAAGATGAGGATGCCGTCACGGTCCCGCCGCAAAATGGCGATCAGCGCCTCGTCATAGTCGGGATGAATCTTGAACAGGCTCTGCGGACAGAGATAGAGCCGGCTCGCGGCAGGCAGGCCGAAATCGATGCGGGTCTTGCGCGGCTCGTCCAGATGCGGGCGCCGGTAGCGGACGGTCGGGCCGGGCAGGCGGACCAGGCGTTCGCTGTAATGGGCCTCGCCATCCTCCGGCTCCATCGCGTCGCAGCTCAAAAAGCAGTCCAAGGTGGGAATGCCCGTGGTGTCCGGGTGCCCCCAGGTCAGGCATTGCAGCGGCGCCAGCCGGGAAAAGGCGAGGAAGTAGGTGAAGGGCGACATGCCGATGTCGGTGTAGTAGAGGACATCCAGCCGCGTCTCGGCGATGATCCGCCTTGCGGCATCGAGATCGCCCGGAAGGTCGACGGCCCGGTCGGCTACCATGCGCAGATGGCGTCGCAGGTTGTCTTCCGGCCCCGGCGTGAAGAACAGCACCACCTTGAAGCGCTCACGCGACAGCCGCTCGATCAGCCCCTCGTTCAGCATGCCGATGGTGTGGTTGTAGAAATAATCGGAGACGAAGCCGACGCGCAGCCGCCGTCCGGCCTTGTCCTCCTCCCTGGCAGGCTCACGGCAATGTGCGGCGGTGTAGAGCAGGGAGGGGCAAGCCTCCCGGTACAAGGCGGTCAGCTCACTGTTCAAGGCACGATCATCGAGCCCATGATAGGACAGGAAAAAAGAGGTGACTCCGACCTCGCGCATGGGGTCGGCGATGCACAGGCCGTGCTCGCGCGCCTGCTGCAGCACCTCGGCGCAGTGGGAGCGGCTTTCCTCGATCTCAGCCACTGAGCGGGGAATGACCGGCAAGCTCAGCGCTTCGCGCACCAAAAGCCCGTCTCCTCCACCCAGCCGCCAAGCCCGGCGGTAGGCCGGTCGCGCCTCTTCCAGCCGGCCGTCGCGCTGGGCCACGATGGCAACCTTGCGGTAGGCCTCCGCCATGCCGGGGTCCAGCGCCAGCCGGTGTTTGAAGGGAACGAGCGCTTCCCGATTACGACCAAGGTCGCCCAGACAGCTTCCCAGCCCGTCGAGCAGCCGGGCATCGGCCGGCCGCAGCCGCAAGGCGCGATGGAAGGCCGCCGCCGCATAGGCTCTGCGGCCAAGGGACTGGAGCAGGATGGCTCGGTTCACCGTGTAGACCGGCTGAGCCGGATCGAGAAGCATGGCCGTGCCGATGTGACCCAGCCCCTCCTCGCCTTGGCCGGACGCGCACAAGGCGGTGCCGAGCATGTGCCGGGCAACGGCATGATCGGGCGCCAGCCGCAGCACTGCCCGCGCGAGCGCCGCCGCCTCGGTGAAGTGCCCGGCGGCATGAAGCTGCTGGGCATGGGTGAAAGCATCCTGGATCGAGACCATCGGGAGCCGGAGCAGAGTGGAGGCGAAACCGGGTCGCCGTCACCATGTGCGGCCCCATGGCCGACTCTAAAGTCTGTCGAATGCTTATTGAAGCATCGACTCCAGGCTTCTGACTTTTCCCGTGTGATTGACGGTTCGGGCGCAGACACGAACCGATCTCCCGATCCGGAAGAGCCGTTCCCGCTGAAAGACGGGCTCGAAACGCCGCTTGCCATGGAAGTTCGCACAAAGAGAAAGGGGCGCCCTTGCGGGCGCCCCTCCCTTTACCGCGGTACTTGGGCTCACAGCCCCAGGCATCAACCGAGGTTGATGTCGGAGAGCGAGAGCACCGTGCCGTTGTAGACGCCGAGCAGGCGAACCTCGGTGGCGGCCACCTGGCCGTCGCCGTTGGTATCGACCACCTGGTACAGGCCGCTGCTGGTGCCGTTGTTGGCCAGAACCAGCGTGCTCGCACCAGCCGACGAGTTCGTCAGCGTCCCCAGAGCCGTGCGGAAGTTGGCGAGGCTGGCATCCGTCAGGCTGCCGCTGACGACCGAGGTCAGGCTCACCAGCTCGTTCGAGCCGATGTTCACGCCGTTGGTCGCAGCAGACGCCGTCGAGAGCGAGGCATCGTTGTTCTTGTCCGCATCGGTCCGGGCCGTACCGGTCAGTTCCACCTTGTCGGTGCCCGACTGGAAGTTCGAGACCGAGACGAAGCCGGTGTTCGCACCCAGCGACGCAATGTCGCTGAAGGACGAGTACACGACCGTATCGGTGCCGCTGCCGGACGCCAGGGACAGGCTGTCGCCGGTACCACCCAGGAAGCGGATGCCCGCACCGCTGGTGACCGTGATCGAGTCGGTACCGGTACCACCGATCAGCGTCTCAACGCCGGAGACCGACATCGTCACACCGGTGTTGCCCAGCGTGATGACGTCGCTGCCGGTACCGCCGGTCAGCGTCTCGATGCCACGCAGCAGGACGGTGTTGCCACCGTTGCCGAGCGTGACGTTATCAGTGCCAGCGCCGCCGACCATGATCTCGATCCCGCTCTCGGCCCGCATGGTGACGCCGGTGTCGCCCAGGATCACCAGGTCGCTGCCCGCACCACCGATCATGGTGTCGATGCCGCGGGTGATGACGGTGTTGCCCGCCGCACCCAGGGTCACGACATCCGAACCGGTGCCGCCGACCAGGAACTCGACACCCGAAGCCGTCATCGTCACGCCGGCGGTGCCGGTGAAGACGATGTCGGTGTTCGCACCGCCGGTCAGGGTGTCGATGCCCGTCACGG
>NZ_LGQU01000056.1:0-38318 GCF_003115935.1 Azospirillum sp. TSH20 | reverse complement strand
CAAAATGCTGACAATTCTCAACGCTCGGGTCCGTGACGCACTGGCAGCCATTCCCACCAACACATGAACAAGACAGTTGCTCATCCCACCGTATAGCCGCCGTCGACCACCAGCTCCTGGCCGTAGATGTTCTTTGCCTGATCGGAGGCGAGGAACAGCGCCGCGTCGGCGATGCTCTCCGGGGCGCCGAACGCACCGGGGAACAACCGGGCCGTGACGGTGGCGGCGACCTGGCCCAGCACGTCCTCGGGCAGGCCGACCTTGCTCCAGATCGGCGTGGCGATCGGGCCGGGGGCGACGGCATTCACCCGGATGCCCTGCGGTGCCAGTTCGGCCGCCAGTGTCTTGGTCGCCGAGGTCAGCGCCGCCTTGCTGGCGCTGTAGATCGCCAGACCGGGGAAGCCGACCTGCACCAGGAATGTGGTGACGAAGACGATCGAGCCGCCCCGGCGCATGTGCGGCAGGAACAGCCGCGCGGTCTGCAGCGCCCCGACGAAATTGACCGAGAACTGCTCTTGGATGGCCTGTTCGTCGCTGTCGGCGAAGGAGACCACCTTGGCGACCCCGGCGTTCGGCACCACCACGTCCACCCCGCCGAAGCGCTCGACCGTCGCCGCGACCAGTCGCTCGAGGTCGGCGCGCACGGTGACGTCGCCGGGCACGGCCAGCACCTGATCGGGGTTCCGTGCGGCGAGGTCCTGAAGCGCCCCGACGCTGCGGGCGAAGACGGCGACCTTGGCACCCTCGGCCAGATAGCGCTCGACAATGGATGCGCCGATGCCGCTGCTGCCGCCGGTGACGACGGCGACCTTGCCGTCCAGAAGCTTCGCCATGAAGGGTCTCCCTGTTCGAAATCGAGACCGGGAGCCGTGTGGGTCCCGACGTCGGAAGCATCGGAGAAACCGGGTCCGAGAGTCTTGATCTTGGTCAAACAATTGTGCGTGGGCGACCCTGCCGGTGGAAAACCCTGGATGCTCAGGGCCTGGCGGCAGATCGCGGACGGCGAGTTCGACGGGATAAGCCCCGTGGAGGCGCTCCGTGCCGGCCGGACCACGTCTTCTGGAAGGTCTGCCGCCACGCTCTCCCAACGGCCTCCTTGACCATTGTAGCATCTACCCCTACCCTCCGGCCCTGTTCATGCTGGGGAGGGGACGGTGAAGGGCGAGGAGTTGCGGACCCAACGGGAAGCGAAAGGACTGTCGCAGTCCGAATTCGCCGTCTGGCTGAACGGGCGGCTGCAGCGCCGCTATGACAAGCAGAAGATCAGCCGCTGGGAAAACGACGCGGAGCGCATCCCGGCGGCCGTCGATGCGCTGATGACGCGCGAGATCGCCGGGCCGGAGCCGGAAAGGCTGGGCGGCCCTGCACTGGTCGTCGTCGTGGCGAACCAGAAGGGCGGCTGCGCCAAGACGGTGTCGGCGGTGAACATCGCCTCGGCCCTGGCACTGAAGGGCTATTCGACCATGCTGATCGACTGCGATCCGCAGGCCAACGCCACCCAGCATCTCGGCATCGATTCCTACACGATGGAGACGGAGGGCAAGACCCTCTACTACGTCATGCATGGCGACCTGGAACTGGACGACATCCTGGTCACCGTGCCGGAAAGCGGCCTGCGCGTCGCCCCCTCCTCCATCCGGCTTGCCGAGACGGAGGTGGAGCTGGGCAAGGAAGCCGGTGGCGACTTCATCATGAAGGAGAAGATCGCCGCGGCGAAGCGCAGCTTCGACTTCATCGTCATCGACACGCCGCCCAACATCGGCGAGCTGACCAAGAACGCCATGGTCGCCGCCCACACCGCGATCATCCCCTGCCAGACCGAGAAGTTCAGCCTGCTCGGCATGGCCTTCCTGCTGGAAAACGTCGCGAAGATCCGCCGGCGGATGAACACCGCGCTCGGCGTGCTCGGCATCGTGCCGACCATCTTCAAGCAGCGGGAACGCAACGACCGCGAGGTTCTGGAGCAGATCCAGGAACAGTACGGCCCGCATCTGCGGGTGTTCGATCCGGTGCCGAAGGCGTCGGTCTATGCCCAGGCGACCTCGGTCGGCCGCGCGGCGGTGGAAGCGATGCCGGACGTGGCCGGCGCCGCCGTCTATCGCGACGTCGCCTCCGCCCTGGTCGAGGAACGCACCGCCCGCATCAAGGAGGTCGACCGTGTCGCGTAGTCTTCTCGGCAAGGCAACCAAGCCGGCGCAGAGCGCCACCGCAGCCGCAAGGATGAAGGACGCGCTGTTCGGCCTCAGCCGCCACGCGCCGCATCTGGTCGAGGTGCCGGTCGACCGCATCGCCCCCAACCCGAACCAGCCGCGCCGCGAGTTCGACGAGGAGGAACTGCGCGGGCTGTCCGCCTCCATCGAGCGTCACGGGTTGCAACAACCGATCGGCGTTCGCCAGACGGCCGACGACAGCTGGCAGCTGGTCTATGGCGAGCGGCGGCTGCGGGCGATGCGGCTCTTGGGACGGGAGACCATCTTCGGCATCCTGTTCACCGGTGACGACGACGAGGAGATCGCCATCGTCGAAAACCTCCAGCGCAGCGACCTGAACCCGCTGGAGGAATCCGACGCGCTGGCCCGACTGGCCGAACGGCACGGCTATTCCCACCGCCAGCTTGCCGAGGCGCTCGGCCGCAAGAAGACCTACGTCACCATGATGCTGTCCTTCCAGCGTCTGGCCCCGGCGATCCGCGAGGACTATCCCCTGCTCCGCCCGACCAAGGCGAAGCTGGAGGCGCTGGCCGCCATCGACGACCAGGACGAGCAGCTCCGCGCCTGGGAAAAGCTGAAGCGCGCCGAGGCCGGTTCCCCGCCCTCCCCGGCCGCCGCCCAGCCCAGGCGCGAACCGGTCAGCGTCCCCGCCGGCATCGCGTCCAGCGCCCTGCCCAAGCGCGTCTCCAAGCCGGTCTTCCAGGCCCGCGACATGCTGCAGGAACTTCAGGCCAAGCCGCAGCCGCTGTCCGACACCGACCGGCAGGCGCTGGCCGACATGCGCACCGCCATCGACGCCATCCTGGCCGGAGCCGGAAAGTAAGACTGGTCGGAATCCGACCACCGCGCGAAGGGTGGTCGGATTCCGACCAGGATTGAACTCTTCCAAAATCGCCCTCTCCCGCCCCGGGAGAGGGAATCTCAGATCACCTCCCCTCCCCGCCCGCATTCGCCAGCCAATGCCCGATCGGCTTCTGCGGGTTGTCGGACGCCTCGCTCCAACCCGGCGGCACGCCCTGCATGTCGGGCAGGCGGTGGGCGATGCCCTTGTGGCAGTCGATGCAGGTGCGCTCCCCGGTGAACAGGTACTGTTCATGGATGCGCGCCGCCCGCGCCCCCTGCTTGGTGATGTCCATCGAATCGGCGCTGTGGCAGTTGCGGCATTCCAGCGAGTTGTTCGCCTTCAGCCGCGCCCACTCATGCTCGGCCAGTTCGCGGCGCTTCGCCAGAAACTTGTCGCGCGTGTCGATGGTGCCGAAGATCTTGCCCCAGACCTCCTTCGACGCCTGCATCTTGCGGGCGATCTTGTCGGTCCACTGATGCGGCACATGGCAGTCGGGGCAGGTCGCCCGCACGCCCGACCTGTTGGTGAAGTGGATGGTCTGCTTCATCTCCTCATAAGGGTTCGCCTGCATCTCGTGACAGCCGATGCAGAAGGCTTCCTTGTTGGTGGCCTCCAACGCGGTGTTGAAGCCGCCCCAGAACATCACGCCGGCGATGAAGCCGCCCAGCGTCAGGAAGCCCAGGCTGAAGGTCCGGCTGGGACGGGAGAAGGTCTGCCACGCCTTTTTCAGCGACACCGGAACCCGCGGTTTCATCGACGATCCCCCCGGTCCGACGGCCGGCTGACCAGACTGTCGAGATCCTTGAAGGTATTCGGGACGATGGGCTGGGCCGTGGTCTGCGGCACATGGCACTGCATGCAGAAATACCGCCGCGGCGACACGGCGCCCAGCGTCTGGCCCTCACGGTCGACGTAATGGGTGATGCTGACCATCGGCGCCTGCACCGCCTCGGTGAAGCGGCGGCTGTGGCAGGTCAGGCACTGGTTGTTGTTCAGCGTGATCTGGTAATCACGGACATTGTGTGGGATCACCGGCGGCTGCTCCGGGTAATTGCGGGCGACGCGGCGGTCGTCGGTGACGTCCGGCGGGATCGGCGGGGCAGGGTTCTGCTCGACGAAATTGACCGGCGGCCGGAACGGCGAGTCCAGGCGCAGCGCGGGCGTACCTTGCGCCGACAGAACCGCCGGCACGAGGAAGGGCAGAGCCGCCAGCGCGGCAAGGTGATGGGGTCGCATGGCTCAACTCCTCCCTCAGGCAGCGACGATCTTGACGGCGCACTTCTTGAAGTCGGTCTGCTTGCTGATTGGGTCGGTGGCGTCCAGCGTGCATTTGTTGATGAGCCGGGCGGAGTCGAACCACGGCACGAACACCACGCCGCGCGGCGGCTTGTTGCGCCCGCGCGTCTCCACCCGCGTCAGCATTTCGCCGCGGCGGGAGACCACCTTCACCTCCGATCCGCGGCGCAAGCCCCGCGCCTTGGCATCGTCGGGATGCATGAAGACCAGGGCCATCGGCATCGCCTTGTACAGCTCCGGCACCCGCATGGTCATCGACCCGCTGTGCCAATGCTCCAGCACGCGCCCCGTCACCAGCCACAGGTCGAAGTCATGGTCGGGCGCCTCCGCCGGCGGCTCGTAGGGGAAGGCGAAGACGTTGGCCTTGCCGTCCGGGTTGCCGTAGAACCGCACGTCCTCGCCCGTCTTCACGAAGGGGTCGTAGCCCTCGCGGTAGCGCCAGCGCGTCTCCTTGCCGTCCACCACCGGCCAGCGCAGGCCGCGCACCTGATGATAGGTGTCGAAGGGCGCCAGATCATGGCCGTGCCCGCGCCCGAAATCGGCATACTCCTCGAACAACCCCTTCTGGACGTAGAAGCCGAAATGCTTGGCTTCGTCGTTGGCATAGTCCTGATCGACGTCCGACAGCGGAAAGCGGTCGACGGTGCCGTTGCGGTACAGCACGTCGAACAGCGTCTTGCCGCGATAGGACGGGTTGGCGTCCAGCACCGCCGCCGGCCACACCTCGTCGGTGGTGAAGCGCTTGGAGAACTCCATCAGCTGCCACAGATCCGACCGCGCCTCCCCCGGTGCAGTGACCAGCTGGTGCCAGAAATGGGTGCGGCGTTCGGCGTTGCCGTAGGCGCCTTCCTTCTCCACCCACATCGCCGCCGGCAGGATCAGGTCGGCGGCGGACGCGGTGACGGTGGGGTAGGCGTCCGACACCACGATGAAATTGTCCGGGTTGCGGTAACCGGGATAGGTCTCGTTGGCGCTGTTCGGTGCCGCCTGCAGGTTGTTGTTCACCATGATCCAGTAGGCGTTCAGCTTGCCGTCCTTCAGCATCCGGTCCATCAGCACGGCGTGATAGCCGATCTTGCCCGGCAGCAGGTCCTTCGGCAGCTTCCACGCCTCCTCCGCATGGGCACGGTGGGTCGGGTTGGTGACCTGCATGTCGGCAGGCAGCCGGTGGGCGAAGGTCCCGACCTCGCGCGCGGTGCCGCAGGCCGACGGCTGCCCGGTCAGCGAGAAAGGACCGTTCCCCGGCTGGGAGATTTTCCCGGTCAGCAGATGGATGTTGTAGACCATGTGGTTGGCCCAGACGCCGCGGACATGCTGGTTGAACCCCATGGTCCACAGCGACATGACCTTGGTCTTCGGGTCGGCATACAGTTCCGCCAACGCGGTCAGCCGCTCCTTCGGCACTCCCGTCAGCTCCGCCGTGTAATCCGCCGTGTAGGTGCTGACGAACTTGGCGAAGGCGTCGAAATCGATGGGCTTGGAATCGGTCGGGTCCTTGGCGTTGGCCGCCCGCACCTCCAGCACATTCTCCGGCCGCAGCCCATAGCCGATGTCCTTCTGGCCGAGCCGGAAGTTGCAGTGCTTTTCGACGAACTCCCTGTTCACCCGGTTGGTCTGGATGATGTGGTTGGCGATGAAGTTCAGGATCGCCAGATCGGTCCCCGGCGTGAAGATCATCGGGATGTCGGCCAGCTCGAAGCTGCGATGCTCGAAGGTCGACAGCACCGCCACTTTGACATGCTGGTGCGCCAGCCGGCGGTCGGTGACGCGGGTCCACAGGATGGGGTGCATCTCCGCCATGTTGGAGCCCCAGAGGACGAAGGCGTCGGCATTCTCGAAATCGTCGTAGCAGCCCATCGGCTCGTCCATGCCGAAGGTGCGGATGAAGGCGACGGCGGCCGACGCCATGCAGTGGCGGGCGTTGGGGTCAAGGTTGTTGGTGCGGAAGCCGGCGCGCATCAGCTTCGTCGCGGCATAGCCCTCCCAGATCGTCCATTGCCCGGAGCCGAACATGCCGACCGCCTCCGGCCCCTTCTCCTTCAGCACCCGCTTCCACTGGCGGGCCATCTCGTCGAAGGCGCGGTCCCACGACACCGGCTGGAACTCGCCCTCCTTATGATATTGCCCGTCGCGCATGCGCAGCAGCGGCTGGGTCAGCCGGTCCTCGCCATACATGATCTTCGACAGGAAATAGCCCTTCACGCAGTTCAGGCCGCGGTTCACCTCCGCCTGCATGTCGCCGTGGGTGGCGACGACGCGGTTGTCCTTAGTCGCGACCATCACGCCGCATCCGGTGCCGCAGAACCGGCAGGGCGCCTTCGACCATTTCAGCGCGGTGTCCTCGCCCGCCACCAGCGAGCTTTGTGCGGCGGCCGGCAGGCTGATGCCCCCGGCGGCGGCAGCGGCGGCCACCGCCTGGGCCTTGATGAAGTCGCGACGGTCCAACATGGGCATCCCCCTTCTTCTTCTGGTGTTCGGATCCGGCTGGCAGGGCAGGGCAGGGCTAGCTCCCTTCGGCGGCCTCCACCTCCGTGCGGTCGATGTGCCCCCGGTCGATGTGGTGAAAGACCATGACGGCGGAGAACACGCCGTCCAGCAGGTGCAGCGCGGTCATGCGGTCGGCGATCCAGCCCTCATGCGGTCCCTCGACGGTGACCACCATCTTGCCGGCCTGTTCGATGTGGAGTTCGGTGCCGGGCAGGGTGGCGATGGCGGCGCGCACCATCGCCTGCCGGTCCGGCCGCACATGCAGCAGCAGCGAGGCGAGATGCCGTTCGGCGCTCGTCCCCAATCCCGTGATGTCATCGAACGGCATGGCTTGGGCTCCCGGTCTTGTGAGGGGCGGTCTGGTGGGTGAGGGTGACGGCGCCGGACGGGCAGGCGGCGACGCAGGCGCCACAGCCGGTGCAGGCCGCCTCGTCGATGCGGGCATGGGCGGCCCCGCCGGCCGCCGGTTGGAAACGGATCGCCCCTTCCGGGCAGGCGTCCTGGCAGCTCCGGCACACCACCCTCTGCACCGCAAGGCAGGATGGCGAGACGCTCGCCCGCAACGCCCAGGGCGGCGCCGTCCGGTCGAAGATCGGCTCGGCGCAGGCATCGGCGCAGGCGCCGCAGAAGCTGCATTCCCCGCGCGTGAAATCGACCTCGGGATAGCCGCCGTCGCCGGGCCGCAGGATCGCCTCGGGACAGGCCGCGGCACAGGCGCCGCAGCGGGTGCAGAGCGCGGTAAAATAATCGGGACGGGACCAGGGGGGGTGGATCGGCGCCGGCCCTGCCGCCGGCCGACCGCGCAGGAGGCCCCGCCTTCCCCGGTCTATGGATCGACCATCTAAGCCATCATCGGCCATGGGACGGTCCCTCCGTCAGACCGGCGGCGGACCGGGCGGACCCAGGATCATCTGCGACATCCAGACGATGAAGCCATAGCCGCCGACCACGGCGATCGACAGCACCGGCCAGATGAACACCGCCAGCAGCAGGAACATCGCGATCTCGCGCCGGCGGGTGCCTTGGTCAACCGGCGGGCGCGGGTCGGCAGAGGTGGAGGCATCGACATTGCGGGCTGGGCTGCCTTGCCGGGCTGCGCTCATGGGATGTGGCCTTCCGCTTTATCTCGGGCTGACCGTTCCAACCGCAAATTGCTGGAAACGTCTCGCAGCAGCCCACTGCCCCTAGGGAGTATGCCATCAGGCGAGTAATTCCCCATCCCCCTCCACTTCTGGGGAGAAAGGAAGCCACACAGCCAGAGAGGGTATTTCTCGGGCCAAATCACAACCCCAGCCAAAAGTTGTTGATCTGGCGCAATTCGTACGGCGATCCGCCGAACTCTTGACCTTGGTCAAGTCCTTACGCGCTGGCTGGGTATTTGATCCGCCGGAAACACCGAAGCCAATTGGCGAAAGCCGGAGGATGGCCGTCGTGAGGTTCACGCGTTTGCAACGTTGGGTGGGATCGGCACTTGTCGCCGTCCTTTTGCTGCTGACCGGCATTGCCGCGGCCGAGGCGGCCGAGAGCGGCCGGCTGCTGCCTTATCTGGCGAAGCTGCAGCCTTCCGATCTCGTCCCCGGCGCCGACCGCTTCGGCAAGCCCACCCCGAACGCCCCCACCGTCCCCGTCTACAAGGGCGACGCCGTGGTGGGCCACGCCTTTCTGACGTCGGACTATGTCAACACCACCGGCTATTCGGGCCGGCCGATCGACGTGGTGGTCGGGCTGGCGGCGGACGGCACGGTGACCGGCGCCCGGCTGATGGACCATCACGAGCCCATCGTGCTGATCGGCATCCCGCCGGCCCGCATCAACGGCTTCATCAACGGCTATGTCGGCAAGAACGTGCTGCAGCTCGCCAGCCAGAGCGCCGCCAGCCCGCCGGTCGACATCGTGTCGGGTGCGACGGTGACCGTGATGGTCATCGGCGATTCCATCATCCGCTCCGGCAAGAAGGTGATGCAGTCGCTGGGGCAGGGCGGGACGGACGCGGAACCGGTCGTGACCAAGGCCATCGACCTGTCGAAGACCGGGGTCGAGGACTGGGCGACCCTGATCGGCGACGGATCGGTGCGCCGGCTGACCCTGACGGTGGGGGAGGTGAACGCCGCCTTCGAGAAGACCGGCAAGGCGGAGGCCATCGCCCGCGCCGAGGCCGGCAGCCCCGACGAGACCTTCATCGACCTCTATGCCGCCCTGGTGACCATTCCCACCATCGGCCGCTCGCTGCTGGGCGATGCGGAGTACGAGACCCTGACCAAGCAGCTGAAGCCGGGCCAGCAGGCGATCCTGGTGGCTGGGCAGGGGCGCTATTCCTTCAAAGGCTCGGGCTATGTCCGCGGCGGCATCTTCGACCGCATCGAACTGGTGCAGCATGAGGGCTCCGTCCGCTTCCGCGACAAGATGCACAAGCGCCTGGGCAGCGTCGCCGCCGCCGGCGCCCCCGATTTCCCGGAAATCGGCCTGTTCGTCCTGCCGGAGAATGCGGAGTTCAACCCGGCCGACTCCTGGCGCCTGCAGCTGCTGGTCCAGCGCGCCATCGCGGCGCTCGACAAGGTGTTCGTCACCTTCGACCTCGGCTACCAGCCGCCCGACAAGTTCCTGAAGACCGAAAAGCCGGCCGCTCCGGCCCCGGCCCCGGCATCGGCCGCCGCACCGGCGTCCGCCCAATCCGCCAGCCACAGCGCCGCCATCCAGGCCGCCGGTGCGGCGGAGGCGGAGGAAGCCGCCGAAACGCCGCTGTGGCAGCGCATCTGGCAGAACCGGAAGGTCGATGTCGCCATCCTGTCCGTCGCCATCCTTCTGCTGACCGGCATCTTCTTCTTCCAGGACCAGCTGACCAAGCGTCCGGCGCTGTATGAGCGGGTGCGGACGGCCTATCTGGTCTTCACCCTGGTCTGGCTCGGCTGGTACGCCACGGCCCAGCTGTCGGTTGTCAACGTCCTGACCTTCGCCAACGCGCTGCGCACCGATTTCCGCTGGGACTATTTCATGATGGACCCGCTGGTGTTCATCCTGTGGTTCTCGGTGGCGGCGTCGCTGCTGTTCTGGGGCCGGGGCGCCTTCTGCGGCTGGCTCTGCCCGTTCGGCTCGCTGCAGGAACTGCTGTCGAAGGCGGCGAAGAAGATCGGCATCCGCCAGATCACCGTGCCCTTCGGCCTGCACCAGCGCCTGTGGCCGATCAAATACATCATCTTCCTGATGCTGTTCGCCCTGTCGCTGCAATCGCTGGGCACCGCGGAGAAGGCGGCGGAGATCGAGCCGTTCAAGACCGCCATCATCCTGCATTTCGTCCGCGACTGGTGGTTCGTCGCCTTCGCCGTGGCGCTGCTGGCGGCGGGCCTGTTCATCGAACGCTTCTTCTGCCGCTATCTCTGCCCGCTGGGCGCGGCGCTGGCGATCCCCGGCCGGCTGCGGATGTTCGACTGGCTGCGCCGCTACAAGGAATGCGGCAGCCCCTGCCAGCGTTGCGGCAACGAATGCCCGGTCCAGGCCATCCACCCCGACGGCTCGATCAACCCCAACGAATGCATCCAGTGCCTGCACTGCCAGATGCTCTACCACCACGACCACAAATGCCCGGTCATGATCCAGAAGCGGCAGAAGCGCGAGAAGTGGCAGGCCGCCGAGGCCCGGCTGGCGGCGGAAAAGGAAGCCGCGGCCGCGGCTGCGGCCCAGCCCGCCCCCGCAGGCGCCGCCTCCCGCAGCACGGTGTCCACCGCCGATCCGGCCACCGGCCGGCTGACGATCCGGCCGCACCAGTCCTGACCGCCATCCCCTCATCCCCATAACGGGACCCGGTCGCAACGGGTCTCATGACAACCCCAAAAGCGGGGTCAGCGAAGGAGCAGACTATGTCGAGTGAGACCAACAACACGGCAGGCGTCAACCGCCGTGCTCTACTGGGCGGAACGGCGAAGGCCGCGGCGCTTGCCGGGCTGACCGGCGCGGTCGGCGGTGCGACCGCTGGCGGCATCGCGGGCAGCGCCCTGTTCGGTGCCACCGAAGCCCTGGCGGCCAACGCCCAGGCCGGCCACCTCAACGCCGAGGTGAAGCCGGGCGATCTCGACGAATATTACGCCTTCCATTCCGGCGGGCATTCGGGCGAAGTCCGCATCCTCGGCCTGCCGTCGATGCGCGAACTGATGCGCATTCCGGTGTTCAACCGCTGCTCCGCCACCGGCTGGGGCATGACCAACGAAAGCCGGAAGATCCTGACCGAGCACATGCTCCCGGAAACCAAGAAGTTCCTGGAGACGCGCGGCGGCATCTATCTGAACGGCGACGCCCACCACCCGCACATGTCCTTCACCGACGGCACCTATGACGGCCGTTACATCTTCATCAACGACAAGGCCAATACCCGTGTCGCGCGCATCCGCTGCGACATCATGAAGACCGACACCATCATCGAGATCCCGAACGCCGCCGCCATCCACGGTCTGCGTCCGCAGCGCTACCCGCGCACCGGCTATGTCTTCGCCAACGGCGAACAGCGCGTGCCGACCCCGAATGATGGCCGCGACCTGACCAACACGAAGGCCTACAAGTCGCACTTCACCGCCATCGACGGCGACACGATGAAGATCGCGTGGCAGGTCTGGGTCGACGGCAACCTCGACAACACCGACGCCGACTATCAGGGCAAATACGCCTTCTCCACCTGCTACGACTCCGAAGAGGGCGTCACGGCGGCGGAGATGACCAGCGCCGAGCAGGATTGGGTCGTCGTCTTCAACCTGAAGCGCATCGACGAGGCGGTGAAGTCCGGCAAGATCCCGTTGGTGAACGGCGTGCCGGTGGTCGACGGCCGCCACGGCAGCGCCTTCACCCGCTACATCCCGGTGCCCGCCA
Source organism: Azospirillum sp. TSH20 (assembly GCF_003115935.1). Taxonomy (NCBI): domain Bacteria; kingdom Pseudomonadati; phylum Pseudomonadota; class Alphaproteobacteria; order Rhodospirillales; family Azospirillaceae; genus Azospirillum; species Azospirillum sp. TSH20. The sequence continues at coordinate 26,627 of NZ_LGQU01000056.1, read as the reverse complement.
ACCCGCACGGCATCAACGCCGCTCCGGACGGCATCCACGTCACCGTGAACGGCAAGCTGTCGCCGACCGTCACCGTGTTCGACGTGCGCCTGCTGGATGATCTGTTCGACGACAAGATCAAGCCGCGCGACGTCGTCGTCGCCGAGCCGCAGCTGGGCCTCGGGCCTCTCCACACCGCCTATGACGGCCGCGGCAACGCCTACACCACCCTGTTCCTCGACAGCCAGCTGGTGAAGTGGAACATCGACAAGGCGCGGCGTGCCTACAAGGGCGAGAAGGTCGACCCGATCGTCCAGAAGCTGGACGTCCAGTATCAGCCCGGCCACAACCACACCTCCATGGGCGAGACCAAGGAGGCCGATGGCAAGTGGCTGGTGTCGCTGAACAAGTTCTCCAAGGACCGCTTCCTCAACGTCGGCCCGCTGAAGCCGGAGAACGACCAGCTGATCGACATCTCCGGCGACGAGATGAAGCTGGTGCATGACGGCCCCACCTTCGCCGAGCCGCACGACACGCTGATCGTCCACCGCTCCAAGGTGAACCCGCGCTCGGTCTATGACCGCAACGACCCGATGTGGGAAGAGGCGCGCCAGCAGGCCAAGAAGGACGGCGTGGTGCTGGAGGATGACACCAAGGTCATCCGCGACGGCAAGAAGGTCCGCGTCTACATGTGGCAGCGTGCCCCGGCCTTCGGGCTGGAGGAGTTCACGGTCAAGCAGGGTGACGAGGTGACCGTCTATGTGACCAACATGGACGACATCGACGACCTGACCCACGGCTTCAGCATCACCAACTACGGCGTCTGCATGGAAGTCGGCCCGCAGGCGACCGCCTCGGTCACCTTCACCGCCGACCGTCCGGGCGTGCACTGGTACTATTGCCAGTGGTTCTGCCATGCTCTGCACATGGAAATGGCCGGCCGCATGATCGTCGAGCCGTCCTCCACCTGACCCGCGACGCTCCACCCGCCTCCACCCCTCCAGGGGCGGGGGCGGGTGGGGCACTCGTCACAGTTCCGAGAGCACCCCATGCGTCACCGCCTCTCCATCCTGCTCGGTGTCACACTTGCCCTGGTGACGGAACCGCTGGCCGCCGCCACGGTGACGGTGGCACCGGGCAGTTTGCAGGCGGCGCTGGCCTCGGCGGCTCCGGGGGATACGCTGGTGCTGGCCACCGGCGTTCATCCCGGGCCGCTGACGGTCCGCACCCCGGTCACCCTGACCGGCGAACCGGGCGCCGTCATCGACGGCAACGGCAAGGACAGCACGCTCACCGTGCTCGCTCCCGACGTCACCGTGCGGAACCTCGAGATCCGCAATTCCGGCCTCAGCCTGATCGACCAGAATTCCGGCATCTTCCTCGGCAAGGAGGCGCGCGGCGCCGTGGTCGAGGACAACCGGCTGCGCGACAACCTGATCGGCGTCTATATCTGGGGCGCCGCCGACAGCCTGGTCCGCCGCAACGACATCGTCGGCCGCACCGACCTTCGCGTGTCGGAACGCGGCAACGGCATCCAGCTGTGGAACGCGCCGGGCACCCGCGTGCTCGACAACAGCGTGCGCGAGGGACGCGACGGGCTGTTCACCACCTCGTCCCGCAAGAACGTCTTCTCCGGCAACCGGTTCGAGCGTGTCCGGTTCGCCGTCCATTACATGTATACGAACGATTCCGAGCTGACCGACAACGTCTCCATCGGGAACAATGTCGGCTATGCGGTGATGTTCTCCAACAACCTGCTGATCCGCAACAACCGCTCCAAGGCCGACCGCGAACATGGGCTGATGCTGAACAGCGCCAACGGCTCGCGCATCGAAGGCAACGTGATCGAAGGCAGCTTCGCCGGCGCGGTCTCCGACAGCGGCGAGGCGCTGCCCGACAACGACATCCCCCGCGACAGCGAGGCGATGAGCGACCGTCTGCGCAGCGGCACCTGGAAATGCGTCTTCATCTACAACGCCAACAAGAACCGCTTCACCGGCAACCGGTTCGAGGGCTGCGAGATCGGCGTCCATTTCACCGCCGGGTCGGAGCGCAACAGCCTGACCGGCAACGCCTTCATCGGCAACCGTACCCAGGTCAAATATGTCGGCACCCGTTATCTCGACTGGTCGGAGAATGGGCGCGGCAACTACTGGTCCGACAATGCGGCCTTCGACCTGAACGGCGACGGCATCTCCGACGAGCCCTATCGCCCCAACGACGTGGTCGACCGGGTGATGTGGGAATATCCGGCGGCCAAGCTGCTGATGAACAGCCCCGGCGTCCAGGTGATCCGCTGGGCGCAGAAGCAGTTCCCGGCCCTGCATCCCGGCGGCGTGATCGACAGCGCCCCGCTGATGGCGCCTCCTCCCATGCCAAGTTCCGTCCAGACTGCCGAAAGGAAACAGCCATGACCGACTTCACCGCAGAGGTGCAGGGCGTCACCAAGCGCTATGGCGAGACCGAGGCGGTGCGCGGTGTGGACCTGACGCTGGCGCCCGGCGAATGCGTGGCGATGGTCGGCCACAATGGCGCCGGCAAAAGCTCCCTCATCAAGCTGATGCTCGGCCTGACCACCCCGACGGAGGGACGCATCCGCGTGCTGGGCGGCGACCCGGCCAGCGCCGCCTGCTCCCACATCCGCCGCCAGATCGGCTTCCTGCCGGAAAACGTCGCCTTCCACCCCAACATGACGGGGCGGGAAACGCTGGACTTCTACGCCCGGCTGAAGGGCGCCCCGCGCCGCGGCAACGACGCCCTGTTCGAGAAGGTCGGGCTGGAACCCGCCGCGATCAAGCGCCGCGTCTCCACCTATTCCAAGGGCATGCGCCAGCGTCTGGCCCTGGCCCAGTCCCTGCTCGGCGGCCCGAAGCTGCTGTTCCTCGACGAACCGACCACCGGCCTCGACCCGGCCCTGCGCCAGAGCTTCTACGCCATCGTCGCCGAACTGCGCGACCAGGGCACCACGATCCTGCTGTGCAGCCACGCCCTGACCGAGCTGGAAGGGCAGGCCGACCGCGTCGTGGTGATGAACCGCGGCCGCAAGGTCGCCGACGGCTCGCTCGCCACCCTGCGCAGCCTCGCCCAGCTTCCGGTGCGCATCCGCCTGACCCTGCCGACCGACGACATCGACGCACTCGCGGCCAGGGTGGGGGAGGGCGCCGCCCTGACCCGTCTGGCCGGCGGCGTGGTCGAACTGGCCTGCGCCAACGACGACAAGGTCGGTCTGGTCCGCCGCATCACCTGCGACGGTCCCACGGTCGCCGACATCGAGATCGTCCAGCCCAGCCTTGACGAGATGTACGCCCATTTCCTGCGCCGGGAGGCCGCCGAATGAACACGCTTCTGATCGTCGCCGGCAAGGAACTGCGCGAGGCGACCCGCAACCGCTGGGTCGTCGCCACCACCCTGCTGATGGCCGCGCTGGCCCTGACGCTGAGCTTCCTGGGATCCGTCCCCACCGGCACGGTCGGCGTCGGCCCGGTCGAGGTCACCATCGTCAGCCTGTCGAGCCTGACCATCTTCCTCCTGCCGCTGATCGCCCTGCTGCTGTCCTTCGACGCCGTGGTGGGGGAGATCGACCGCGGCACCATGACCCTGCTGCTGTCCTACCCGGTGGCGCGCTGGCAGCTGCTGCTCGGCAAGTTCCTCGGCCATGCCGCGGTGATCGCGCTGGCGACCGTGGTCGGCTACGGCGCCGCCGGCGTCGCGCTCGCCATGGGCAACACCGCCATCGGTCCGGAAAGCTGGCGCGCCTTCGCCTCGATGATCGGGTCCAGCGTCATGCTGGGCGCCGCCTTCACCGCGCTCGGCTATCTCGCCTCCACCATCGTCCGCGACCGCGGCACGGCGGCCGGCATCGCCGTGGCGGTGTGGCTCGGCTTCGTCCTGCTCTACGACATGGCGCTGCTGGGCATCCTCGCCAGCGGCAGCGGCCTGGGGGTGGAGGCGCTGAACTGGCTGCTGCTCGCAAACCCGGCCGACGCCTACCGCCTGTTCAACCTCACCGGCTTCAAGGGCGTCAGCGCCTTCGCCGGCACCGCCGGCCTCGCCGCCCATGTCCAGCTGTCGGTCCCGCTTCTGCTGGCGGTGATGGCCGGCTGGATCGCCGCCCCGCTGGCGCTGGCCGCCGCCCTCTTTTCGAGGAAGCAGATCTGATGCGTACCCTGCGAACCGCCCTTCTCGCCGCCGCCCTGCTGCTGCCGCTCGCCGCCTGCAAGCAGGAGAAGGCGGAGATCGCTCCGCCGCCGCCGGTCACCCTGACCGCCGACGCCGTCGGCCATTACTGCGGCATGAACCTCGCCGACCATCCCGGTCCCAAGGGCCAGATCCTGGTGAAGGGGGAAGCGCGGCCGATCTGGCTGTCCTCCGTCCGCGACACCTTCGCCTTCACCATGCTGCCGGAGGAGCCGAAGGAGATCAGCGCGATCTATGTCACCGACGTGGCCAAGGCGACCGATCCCGCCGCCCCCGACATGACCGCCTGGGTCGAAGCGCGCCAGGCCTGGTACGTCCTCGGCAGCAAGCTCCGCGGTGGCATGGGCGACGCCGACCCCTATCCCTTCTCCGACAAATCGGCGGCCGAGCGCTTCGCCCAGGCCAACGGCGGCAAGGTCCTGCGCTTCGCCGACGTGCCCGAGGACCAGATCCTCGCCCCGCCCGCCGCCACCATGGCCGAGGGAGAGCATTGATGCAGACCGTCTTCACCCGTCCCCTGGCCAGACGCCGCTTCCTCGCCATCGGCGCCGTCGCCGCCGGCCTCTCGCTGTTGCCGCACCGCCTGCTGCGCGCTGAAGGAGTTCCCGTCCGCGTCTGGCGCGGCGTGGCGCTCGGCGCCGACGCCAGCCTGAGCATCGCCCATCCCGACCCGGCCGAAGCCGACCGCCTGATCGCGCTGAGCCTGGAGGAAGTCGCCCGTCTGGAGCGCGTCTTCAGCCTCTACCGCGCCGACTCCGCGTTGCGCCGCCTCAACCGCGACGGCGTGCTGGACTCGCCCCCCGCCGACCTCGTGCGGCTTCTCTCCGAGGCCGCCGCCGCCGCCCGCAACACCGGCGGCGCCTTCGATCCCACGGTGCAGCCGCTGTGGCAGCTCTATGCCGGCCATTTCGAGCGCCCGGACGCCGACCCCGCCGGCCCGCCGGCGGGTGCCGTCCGCGCCGCCCGCGCGCTGGTCGATGTCCGCGCCCTGCGGGTGGAGCCCGACCGCATCGCCTTCGCCGCCGGCGGCATGGCGGTGACCTTGAACGGCATCGCCCAGGGCTACATCACCGACCGCGTCACCGAACGGCTGAAGGCGGAGGGCCTGGGGCATGTACTGGTCGACATGGGCGAGTTGCGCGCGCTGGGGCATCATCCCTCCGGCCGTCCCTGGACCGTCGGCCTCGCCGATCCCGGCAACCCGGACCGCACCACCGCCACGGTCGAACTGACCGACGGCGCGATGGCGACCTCTGGCGGATACGGCACCCGTTTCGACACGGCGGGCCGTTTCACCCACCTGTTCGACCCGGCGAGCGGCACTTGCGCCGCCCAGTGGCTGGCGGTTACCGTGCAGGCACCGGACGCCACGACGGCCGACGCCCTGTCGACCGCGCTGTCGGTGGTGCCGGCGGATCGGGTTCCGGCCATCCTGGCCGCCTATCCCGGCGTCACCGCCCGCTTCACCCATTCCGACGGCCGCATCCTGCGGCTGCCGGCCTAAAGAGATCGGATCATCGTCATGGGAAGCTTCAGCCTGTTCCACTGGGCCATCGTGCTGCTGGTCGTCCTCCTGCTGTTCGGCGCCGGCAAGCTGCCGTCCGTGATGGGCGACTTCGCCAAGGGCATCAAGAGCTTCAAGGCCGGCCTGAAGGACGAGGACGAGGATCGCAAGCCGATCGCGTGATGGCTTGAGCGCATGCGACGGGTGCCCCCTCCCCATCCCTCCCCCACCTTCGGTGGGAGAGGGGGCAGGATGCTTGTCAGCGTGACTTATCTGCCAAAGCGGCGGCAGTTCCCTCTCCCACCGAAGGTGGGGGAGGGTTAGGGAGGGGGCACCGCACCCACCGCAGCACCCCCCGCCCCCTCACGCCACCCGCAGCGCCCCCGCGGTGTCGTGGTAGAACCCGTTCACCAGCGGCGCGTCGATCAGCCCGCCCAGTTCCGCGGCGACCTCCGCCCCGTCGCGCTGCCCATCCAGCACCGCCCGGAACGCCTCGGCGACGCGCACCATGTCCATCGCCTGCGGCGACAGGCGGAAGCGCGAAACCCCCATCTCCACCAATTCATTCATCTCCGCCGCCAGGCACAAACAGCCGTGCGACATCGTCTGCGTCCCGTTGACGGTCAGGAACGGCTGGCCGTCCATCGTCGTCACCGGCATGCCGTCCGGGTCGTTGCCGCAGACGAACTGGCAGCCGTCCTTGTGCAGCCCATGGGCGCGCGCGTGATAGCAGCGGGCCGAGATGGCGAGCGGCGCCCGTCCCCAGACCTGCACCTCGGTCTCCACCCCCAGTTCCCGGCCGGCCTTGGCCAGCACCGCGACGGTGGCAGCCGGCAGTTCCGCCGGCAGCGACACCGCCTCCGCGCCGCGCCCGGCCATCCAGCCCAGCGTCGCCTCGTTGTAGACGTTGATCGTCGGCCCGACCGCATGGGGCCGCCCGGCCAGCAGGGCCAGCGCCCCCATGTCGTTCGCCTCGATCAGGCCGCCGTCGGGCAGCCCGGCATCGGACTCCACCAGATCGCGCATCGCCGCCCGTTCGCGCTCGCTGCCGACCAGGATCGGGCTGGCGAGCCACACCGTCTTGCCGGCGGCGCTCAGCCGTTCGATCACGTCCCCCATCGCCTCGGCGAAGAAGGGCGCCCGCTTGAAGCAGACGATCTCGCCGACGATCACCGTGTCCACCGGCGCCTCGTCGGCGATGCGGGCGTAGAAGTCGCGCCAGCGGTCGACCGGCCAGTTGAACAGCACCGGCCCCAAAGTGAGTGAAGCAGTCATTCCGTAAAACTCCTCACCGCCATCCGCGGGTATAGGCACCGGTGGTCTGGGTTCCGCCCTCGACCATCGCCTGCAGATCGATGTGCGACACCGGCCGCCCGGCGGCGAAACTCTCCAGCGCCTCGCGATAGGCACGCACCACCGCGGCGATATAGGCCTTGCCGCGCTGCCGTCCCTCGATCTTCAGCGCCCGCACGCCGGCCGCCTTCAGTTCCGGCAGCAGGTCCATCGCGTTCAGGCTGGTCGGCTCCTCGAACAGATAGGCCGGCCCCTCCCCGGCGCCGTCACCAGCGACGAAGCGGCCCTTGCACAGCGTCGGATAGCCGGCCTGCTCGCCCTCGCCGAACACGTTGATGGTGAAGCCGCCCAGCGTGGAGGCCAGCGCGCCGCCCCGCTGCTCGTAGCGGACATGGTTGGCCGGCGAACAGACGCCCTGCTTGTTGGGCGACAGGCCGGTGGCGTAGGAGGACAGCGAACAGCGCCCCTCCGCCATCGGGCAGAGCCCGCCGAAGACGAACACCTCGGTCTCGATGTCGATCTCGGCGTTCAGCTTGGCGATTTCCGGCACCGTCAGCACGCGCGGCAGCACGACGCGCCGCACACCGAAGGCATCGCGGTACAGCCGGATCGCCTCGACATTGGCGGCGGAGGCCTGGACCGACAGGTGCAGCCGCAGGTCGGGATGCCGCTTGGCGGCATAGGCCAGCAGCCCCGGATCGGCCAGGATGACGGCATCCACCTTCAACCGCGCCGCATCGTCCACCGCCTTCTGCCAGGGGCCGAGATTGCCCGCCTGCGGATAGGTGTTGATGGCGACATAGACCTCGACGCGGCGCGCATGGGCGTAATCCACCGCATCGGCGACATCCTGCCGGGTGAAGTTCAGCCCCGGAAAATTGCGGGCGTTGGTTTCGTCCCGGAAGCCGAGATAGACGGCATCGGCCCCGGCATCGACGGCGGCGCGCAGCGCGGCCGGCGTCCCCGCCGGGCAGATCAGCTCGAAATTGTCCATGATTCCTTAGGCCCTCGTGCCCGGCAGCACCCCGGTGATGCGCGCCTCCACCCGCTCGATCCCCCGCCGCAACGGCGGCGGCAGCAGCCGGCGCGCCGCCTCGATCCGGTCCAGCACCGGCCCGGCATTGCGCCGCAGCACCGGCAGGGCGCGGGCCAGCGGCCCGGCGATGGAGGCGGCGTCGGCCACCAGATCCATCTCCTCCTCGCCATCCAGCGTGTTGCGCAATGCCAGGATCAGCGCGGTGTCGCCGGAAATGCTCAGCTCGCGCCGGAAGAACAGCGCATCGCCGTCGATCCGCCCCTCCAGCAGGTCGAGCAGCCGGGCATAAGGCCCCCGGACCACCGCGTCGGCTCCCGTCTCGTCCACACCGTCGACCCCACGGGGCAGGGCATGCAGCGACAGATCATGCCCGACACGCATCAGCAGGGCGACCGGCGCGTCCACCGGCTCGATCAGCACGCGGGCGTCCGGCATCTCGCGCAGCGCCTCGAAGGCACGCGGATGCCGCTCGGCCAGCAGCCGCAGCAGCCGGGCGAGCAGCGCATCGCTGGCCCGCCGCCCCAGCTTGGGCACCAGCCCCAGCCCGGCCCGGCTCAACCCGGTCTCGAACCGGCGGGCGCGCTCGTGGAAGGCAGGGGCATCGGAGGCGAAAACATTCGGTGCGACATCGGGATCGCGCATGGGCGGCTTCCCTCCTCATCGGTCATTCCGCCGCCCATGAAAGCCGGTAACCGCCTGACGTCATTGACCTCGGTCAAGTTCAAGCTTGAAAGGCTCCGCCGTCAGGCCGCACTCGCCAGCCCGGCGCGGTCGATCAGGTCGTACAGCTCGCGGTCCTCGCGGCCGATGCGGTGTTTCAGCGCGGCGACCACCTCCCGCGTCTCGCGGATGAAGGCGGCCGGGTCCTTGGCGACGGCGACTGGGCCGGGCCAGCGCGTGCGGTACTGGTCGAAACGCCCCCGCAGATCGCCCATTTCCGTCTGGAACCGCGCCGCCGTGCTGCGCAGCGCGGCATCCGGATGGGCCAGCAGCCGGGGATAGAGCGCGCTGTCCTCCAGCGACAGATGGACGGCGAAGGTGCCGAACAACTCCCGCACTGCGGCGATCAGCGCCGCCGGATCCGCCTCCACGGTGCGCGAGGCGAGCAGCGCTTCGATGCGCCCGACCAACTGGCCGACATTGGCATGATGATCGCGGTAGAGCGCGGTGCTGACGGTGACTTTGGACATGATGCTGTCTCCAACCGGGGCCGCCCTTGATTGGGCCGCGTTGAAGCCAGCATGCCGACGAGCGGCCGCGGCATCGTTGCGCCACCGCAAACAACTCCTATTCGCACTACTGTCAGTAATTGGCCCACAGGCCCGGCGTCACGAGTTCCACGAGATGACCGTCCGGATCACGGAAGTAAATGCTGCGCGCGCCCTTTCGCCAGGACACGGTGCTTTCGACCGCAATGCCGTGTTCGGCGAGTTTCGCCAGCCAGCCCTCCAGCTGATCGGCTGAAATGGCAAAGGCATAATGGATCTTTCCACCCCCGCCATGGGGAGGAATCGTCCCGCCGGGCGTTTCGAGGGGCCGGTCTGTCGACCCCTTCTAAAACAACAGCAAGACGCTGTTCGGCCCCACCGGATAGGCGGCAAGCCGGTTGTCCATGAACATCGCCTGCAGGCCCATGACGTCTTCATAGAAAGCGCGGGCCTTCGCAAGGTCATCCACATAAAGGCCGGTCTCAAGCACACCGTTTAGAACTGGTGCAGTATCCACAGTAAAAATCCCTCATTTTTAAGGAAATTCCTTATCGAGGGAGGAATTTTACTGCGACCGCGTCGGTTGCTCAAGGAATGATCCGGACTGAACCCGAATGTGGGCCCACTCACAGCGCCGGACTCCGGATGCGCCCAGGATCGCTCCAACGCCGCAAACCACCCCCGGTCGGATGGACGGCGCCGAACCTCGCCGGACGGAGCGATCCCATGACCATCCTGTGCATCACCGCCGCCACGTCGATCCTGAGCCTGGGTCTGCTGGTCGGGTGCGATCTCTGCTTCGAACTGACATCGGACATCGCCGGAATAAGGACCGCCCCATCCAACCGCCGTCGGTCCGGCGAAGACATCATGGGATAGGCTCCGCCGCAGCAATCAATCCGCCGCCGGCAGACCCGTCCGATCCCCTTACGGCTGACCGCTGCCGCCCGCCGCGCCAAAGACATGGCCGGTGGTGAAGCTGGCATCCTCCGCGGCAAGCTGGACATAGATGCTGGCAAGCTCCGCCGGCTGGCCCGGACGGCCGAACGGGGTCTGGCTGCCGAACTGCTTCAGCTTCTCCTGGCTGGCACCGCCGCTGACCTGAAGCGGGGTCCAGATCGGGCCGGGAGCCACGCCGTTGACGCGGATGCCCTTGTCGGCCAGCTGCTTGGCCAGCGACTTCACGTAATTCATCGTCGCCGCCTTGGTCTGGGCATAGGCATACAAATCCGGCGTCGGGTCATAAGCCTGTTCCGACGTGGTGCCGATGATGACCGACCCCGGCTTCAGGTGGGGCAGGGCGGTCTTGATGATCCAGAAGGGGGCGTAGATGTTGGTCTTCATCGTCGCGTCGAATTCCTCGCTGCTGACGTCGAGGATCGACGGGAACGCCTGCTGCCGCGCGGCGTTGCAGACGACGATGTCGAGCCCACCAAGCCCCGCGACCGCATCGGCCACCAGCTTCTGGCAGAAGCCCTCGTCGCGCAGGTCGCCGGGAATCGCCACCGCCTTGCGGCCGGCCTTCTCGATCAGCGCGACGACCTCACGGGCGTCCGGCTCTTCGGAGGGGAAATAGTTGATGGCGACGTCGGCGCCCTCGCGGGCATAGGCGATGGCGGCGGCCCGGCCCATGCCGGAATCGCCGCCGGTGATCAGCGCCTTGCGCCCGGCCAGCCGGCCGGAGCCCTTGTAGCTGGTCTCGCCATGGTCGGGCGGCGGATCCATGTCGCGGGCCAGCCCCGGCCAGGGCTGCGACTGGCCGTTGAAGGGCGGGCGCGGGTATTTGCTGCGGGGGTCCTGCGGCGTGACGGTGTCGTCCTTGCGGTCCATACCTGTCTCCTGATTCGGCACTCTGTGTGCGACGCGGTGAAGCGCCCCACACAGAACCGGTCGGAACAGGAATGGTTGCCGCAACCCTGACCGTCAGCCAAACGAGGTCCTCAGCCGCACATGCCGCCGCAGCAGGAGCCGTTGCGCCGGGCCAGCAGCCGCTCATACGCGATGCTGACCACGCCGGCCGGCGGGATCACGCCCTGCAGCAGCGACAGCACGTCGGCCTCCAGCGTGCCCGGCGGGATGTCCGTCACCTCGCAAACCGAGGCGCCGCTGCCGTCCGGCCCCAGCCGGGCATCCGCCGCCGTGACCGCCACATCGCCGTTGCGGTCGATGCACACGCGCAGGCTGGTCGCCACCGCGCCTTCGGGCCGGGAGATGCGGACCTGCCAGACCTCGGGACCCTGCTGCAGATACTCCCAGGCGAAGCCGGCGCCGAACAGGCTCAGCAGCTGGTGGTGCAGCGGACGCGGGTCATGGTCGTTGACCAGCGAGAAACCGTCGCCGGGCGTCAGGTCCTGCACCGACTGGAAGATCAGCTGGTGGCGCTGATAGGGCGGGATGGCGCGGAGATCGAGAACCGGTTCGGCCTGGGCGGTGGCGTGGGAGTTGGTGGTCGGCATCGTCGTCCGTCTGGTCTGTGGGGGAGCGGCAGGATCGCCATGCCCCCCTGTACTCCGGATCACCGCCCCCTTCTTTGCTCCAGCACAAACGCCGGAGAGGGTGGGGCGCTCAGCCGGCCCCCTCCCCTGCCAGTGCGGAGGCGAAAGCCCGGTCCGCCCTGTTGCGGCGAGGCGAGCGGTGCAAGAGACGCCTCATTTCCGTTTGCGATCAAGCGACGCGGACGGAGTTCGGGCGTCCGAGGTCGAGCATGCGGTTGAGGACCTTGACGCCAGTGGCGACCTCGGTGATCTGCGCCTGATCGGAATGGAAGTGCAGCGCCTTGCCGAGGACGCCCTTCCAGCGCGCCATTTGGCTCTCCACGCCAGCCCTCTTGCTGTAGCCGCTGGTCTGCTGCCCCCTCATCCGCCCGGTCTGGGTGATCATCTGGATGTGACGGTCGCGTTGGGTGGGAACGGTCTCGGTCGTGTCGCTTAGCACGGCATCTCGGACCAATTCGTCACGGTGCGCTTCGTTCGCGGAATGTGATGGCGACGAGCGGCACTGGCCTTGTGCGGCATAGCGGGCAGCCAGATCGGAGACGGGGGCGTGACCTACGACACCCGCCGCATCCACGCAACATGGCGACTCGGGGCTCAAAAGGATCGCTTCCGCCAGAGGTCGTTAATGAGCGGCATCCTGCAACCCGAGTGCCCGCGGCGTGGGCGGTGGGGTGTCCGGCGTTTTTCCTGGAAACGGCTTGCCCGCACCTGGGCTCCCGCCTTCTTGCGCTGAACGGGGAGCCCCGGCGCCGATCAGGCTTGGCCCTGCCGGTCCCCTTGTTTCCGTGGATGGCTCTCCACCAAAGCGCGGGCGGCGAATCCGGCGTCCTCGAACCAGCTGGCATCGCGGTGCACCAGCGATGCTGAGAAGGCGCCGTCGAGCAGCAGTAGGATACGGCGTGCAAGGGCTTGGGGATCTTCGAAGCCTCCAAGCTCCAGTTCCTCCGCAAGCCATGAGGCAAAGGCGCTTTTGTGGCGTGCGCCGATCTTCACCGCAGGATGGCCCGGCATAGCGGCAAGTTCCGCTGTGGTCCGCAGAAACCCGCAGCCCTTCCACTTCGGGTGGCGCGCGCTGCGTGCAAGGCTGACGAAGATGGCCGCGACCTTCTCCCCGGTCCCGCCCTCGGCGTCGGCGAACCAGCGTGCCATCTGGGTCAGGTTGGGCTGGTCGCGCGCGTCGAGATAGGCGGCAACGAGGTCATCCTTGCTCTCGAAATGGTAATAGAGCGTGCGCTTGGTGACGCCCGCCTTTTCGGCGACGGCATCGACGCTGACGCGGCCGATGCCTTCCGCATAGAAGAGCTTGGAGGCGGCTTGGATGATCCGTCCGCGCGTATCCGCATATCGTGGCATGGCGTCAAAAGTATACCGTACAGTGAGTATACTCAAGCAACTTCGACGACGATCATGTCCTCCTTACCAGCGAGGAGGAGTCCGATCATGACCGAGTGTGTCCTTAAGCAGATCAACGGAGCGATTGCGACGTTGACGCTCAACCGTCCGGAAAAGCTAAACGCCCTAAATTACGAGACCATCGACGCCTTGCTCGCCGCTCTCGACGGGATAGAGGATGATATCCATGTGCGTGGGGTGATCCTCACCGGTACCGGGCGCGCCTTTTCCGCCGGCGGCGACATCCCCGAATTTTCACGTTCCGTGGCACAGAGTCCTGAAGCGGCACTTCGGGACTTCGTAGCACGCGGCCAGCGGCTCACCGCCCGCATCGAAGCCTTTCGCAAACCCATCCTTGTGGCGGTCAACGGTCTCGCCTATGGCGGCGGCTGCGAAGTGACGGAAGCTGCACCGCTCGCCATCGCCAGCGAGCGCGCTGTTTTCGCCAAGCCCGAAATTCGCATCGGCATGCCGCCCACCTTCGGCGGCACACAGCGCTTGCCGCGGCTGGCCGGACGAAAGCGTGCCATGCAGTTGCTTCTCACCGGCGAGACCTTCCCGCCCGACCGAGCGCTGGAACTGGGACTCGTCAACGCGGTCGTTCCTCACGAGGAGCTGCTGCCGGCGGCGCGGGCGCTGTTGGAGCGCATCCTCGTCCACTCGCCGCTCGCCGTCGCCACCATCCTCACCGCCGTTACGCGGGGCGTCAATCTGCCCATCGCCGAAGGTTTGCTGGTCGAGGCCGAGCAATTCGCCCGGATGGCGCCGACCGCCGACCTGCGCGAGGGGCTCGACGCCTGGATTGCCCGGCGGGTTCCGGCCTATGGCGGCATGTGGTCATCCACTGACAGGAGCTGAGTGATGGAAGGCTATACCAGCTTTACGAAGCAGGTCTTCGAGACGTTCCGGGCCGCCGATCGGCTTGGCCCGGTGCACATGCTCAATCTCATCCGCCTGCGCGGGCGGGCCGTCTACCAGGACGGCCGCGATGCCACAGGCCTTGAGGCCTACGAGGCGTACGGCCGGCTGAGCGCGCCGGTTTTTACCGAGCTTGGCGGGCGCATCCTGTGGCGCGGAGGGTTCGAACTCTCCCTAGTGGGTCCTCCGGATACCGCCTGGGACATCGCCTTCATCGCCGAATATCCCAGCCCGGCGGCGTTCGTGGGGATGCTCCGCGATCCGCGTTATCGAGAGGCGATGGCGCACCGTCAGGCGGGCGTCGCCGACAGCCGGCTCATCCGCTTCTCCGCATTACCGCCCGGAACCGGCTTCAAGGGATAGCCGGATCGAAACGGCGAAGGAGGCAGACATCACCCGAGCCGGATCCAGATGCCCTGGTCATTCCGCGACGTTGCGTGGCGCCGTCCTTCGGGTGAGTGTCAATCGGCTTGACCAGCTGTCCGACCGCGACGCGGACACCGCCGATGACCAGTGCCGAACGACGGCAATGGACTGGTTGGGAGCGCCGCCGCGCCACCTGGAAGGAAGTGGTCCGGTTGCGTGGTGAGGGCGTCTCGGCGCGAGCCGTCAGCCGGCGGCTCGGCTTGGCCCGCAAGACGGTGCGCAAGTGTCATCGGGGGGAGCGATAGAGATCACGGCGGACGTGGTCCAACTCGATGGGGCGACGGATGGCGCATGCCATCGTCGCCAGCTGGGGCGGCCACATCTTCGCGGAGAGCTGCGTGGGGCAGGGGACGACGATGCGTATCGTGATGCCGATCATCTCGACCGAACCGGCCGATGCGTGGTGCTGAACCGGAAAGGAGCCCGAGTATAATTGCCGGCAACGATGGCGTGCCAAGGTAGAAACCTGTCTCGATAAGTTTGACTGACACGTCGATGGGAATTAGCGAAGCATTCGAATTGCACGCTATGCCGCAATGATTCATTCATAGGTGCGGGTATAGGTTCGCACTGCGAATGACCGTGGTGCGCGAGTAGCGGTTAACCACCGGGATCAGCGAGCAAGAGGCGGCATACAGTGTTTCAATTCCCCACACTCCCTTGTTCCGAACGTCACCGGGCCAGGTTGAGTTGTGACGACGCCTTTAAAGCTCTCGCTTTGGTCTTTATCGGATTTACCGCCTTCGATCCGGGGACTGTAGCTGCAGCCGAAAGCCGCGTTCTGCTTGTCTCCTCTTTCAGTCCAACCGTCCGCTGGACCGAGGCGATGCTCACCACCATCAACGCGGAGTTGGGGGAGCGTGACCAAGCGGTCAACCTGTATGTCGAGTTCCTCGACCGCGCACGGCTGCCCGACCGGCCTGACGCGGCGGATTGGACAGCATTTCTTGCCAGCAAATACCGAGATATCCGGTTGGACGCGATCATCGCAGATGGTGCGCCGGCCATCGAGTTGATGGCCGACAACAAGGCCCGTTTGTTTGGGAACGTCCCCCTGGTCGGCATCTTTCCCAACTTCGATGATCTGCCGGAACCGGCACGGCAAGCCGTGACCGTGAAGGTGACAACCGGTCCGCACATCGACCGAACCGTTGACATGGCCCTCGACCAAATGCCGAAGGCCAGCCGGTTGATCATCGTGTCGGACGACAGCCCGCTGTCCCACCATCTGGCAGCGATCATCCGGAGCGCAGTCAAGCAGCGCGTCATGCGCAACCCCGATCGCCAGATCGATGTCCAGCATGTCTTCGACAGCCGGCTGGAGGATCTGGAGGCGATGCTGGGCTCCCTGTCCCGTGATTGCGTCGTCCTCTACACCCATCTGTCGGTTGACGTCACTGGGCGCTATTTCCGGCCCGAAGCCGTTGCCGCCCGTCTGGCCAAGGCCTCTGCGGTGCCTGTATACGCTATGTTCGGGACAGATGTCGGCACAGGGGTGGTCGGGGGTTCGGTCAATGATCCGCAAATTGCGGGACGGGTTGCGGTCAAGGCGGTGATGGGCGTCTTGGGCGGGGACGGGGGCGGGGGCGGACACACGGCATCGCCGGACGACGTCCATTATTCGTCCGGACCGGTGGTCGATTGGCGGCAGCTGAAGCGGTGGGGTATCGCGGAAGCCGATCTGCCGGCCGGTACCGACATCCGCTATCGCGAGCCCAGCCTGTTTGAAGCTCATTTCGCCGAGGCGCTTGCCGGGCTGATGTTCATCAGCATTCTCAGCGTCGCTCTTGTCGTTATCCTTTTCCTGTATGCCCAGCGTGGGCGCCTTGCCAGGGCCCTGCAGGATTCCAACAGCCGGTTGGAAGAACGGGTGGTCGAACGCACGCGCGATATCGAACGCGCGCTCTGTGGTGAGCGTGAGGCGCGCCACCGCCTGCGAACCTTTCTCGACATGGCGGCCCACGAGTTCAAAACACCATTGGCGGTCATCGACAGCGCCGCGCAGATGCTGGAAATGCTGGTCGACACAGCCCAGGACGGGGTTGGCAAGCGCCTGGGCCTTATCCGCCGCTCGGCGCGCCGCGTCAGCGATCTGATCGAAACCTGCCTTGCCGGAGAGCGCATCGACGAGGAGGTGCCGGTCCACCCTGTTCCCTTCGCTCCCGCGTCTTTGATCGAGCGTGTGGCCGAGCGGCAGCGCGGCCATGGTGCTGCTGTTCTGGTGGCCGATTCCGCCCATTTGCCGGCGGTCTGCGTCGCCGATCCCGATCTGCTGGGGATCGCGCTCGACGCGCTGCTCGACAATGCCCGGCGCTATGGCAGAGATGGGGAGGTCATCGACCTGGAGGCTCACAGCGATGGCGCCGCGCTGATCCTGTCCGTCGCCGATCGCGGGCCGGGCATTCCCGAAGAAGAGCGTGAGCGCATCTTCGAAAAATACTATCGCGGTGAGGACAGCCGGAACAAGCCGGGCACCGGCATAGGGCTCAATTTGGTGAAAGTCATTGCCGGTCTGCATGGCGGGAGCATCGTCCACCACCCGCGGCCGGGTGGCGGCAGCGTGTTCGTGCTCACCATTCCCCTGAGGTCCGCCGCCCAGACAGTGTGGTCCGGCTCGCCGTTGGTTTCGCTGAACAGCTGATGCCGAACAGGGACGTTGTTGCAGCGAGGCGGTTGCTGGTCTTGAACCGCATGCTTGACCTTGGACGCCAGGAGCCTGTCCGCGCTCTATGATCAGGGGCGCCAGACCACCGGCAGCAGCTCCCGCCGCCTCGGTGCAACAGCGTCACGCCGCTCCTCAACGGATGAATTGCTTCAGGTAGTCCGCGCCCAGTCCAACCTTTTCGTAATGGGCAGCGCACATGTCGATCTTGGTGAAGACATCTTCAAAGCCGGTGTGGGCGCCGGCTTCGTCCACGTAGTACATGCAGCCGGAGATGTTGAAGAAAGTTACCATCTCCTCGACGGCGCCATCCACCACCAGAGTGTGGGTTTCCCCTGGCGGCTCGAAGACATAGTCGCCAGCCATAGCGACCCAATCATGTTCCAGATAGCGCCAAGACCCTTTGATCACATAACCGTGGACCGGGCCCGGATGACGGTGACGGCTCAACACGCCCGCCTTGCGCACCCGCAACAGATTGCACCAGCCACCTTGGACGGTGTTCAACATCAGCGGACGGAACCAGACGCCAGGAGCCTGGGGAACCCAGATCCGTTCGTCCTCTGGAAGCGCCGCGGTCACGATCTCTGGCGGGGACAGCGGATGGACAGGTGTGGAACAGGTGTTCGGCATCGTTTCCTCATGATCAGATAGGTCGGTGACCGGCAGGTGGCGTCCGACAATCAACAAGCGGCGTAACCACCGTCCACCGGCAGGATCGTGCCGGTGACGAAGGCCGCGTGTTCGGAGCACAGGAAGACAGCGGGACCGGCGACATCCTCCGGCTGGCCCCACCGTCCCATCGGCGTGCGCTGCAGGATCGGACCGGAGCGGGCCTCGTCTTCATGCAGGCTGCGCGTCAGGTCGGTGACGATCCAGCCCGGTGCCACCGCGTTGACGCGGATGCCGTCCTTCGCCCAGGCGACGGCCAGCGATTTGGTGAGCTGGGCGATGCCGCCCTTGCTGGCGGTATAGCCGGGAACCAGCGGACCGCCGAAGATCGACAGCATCGACGCGACGGTGACCACCGCCCCACGGCTTTCCGCCAGCAACGGACGGGCGGCGGTGCAGACCCGCATTGTGCCGGTCAGGTTGACGTCCAACACCTCCGCGAAGACCTCCGCGTCGAACTCCGCGCCGCCGCGACGGATGGTGCCGGCAGCGGCGACCAGAGCATCGAGCCGCGAAAGCCCGGCCATCAGTGTTGTTACGGCCGCGTTGTCCCGGACGTCCAGCACCGCCGTGCGGATGCGGGGATGCGGGGCCATAGCCGCAGTCTCTTCCTCCGACAGAGCGGTCGCCAACACCTCGTATCCGGCCTCGGCCAGACCACGGGCGATGGCACCGCCGATCCCACGAACCCCTCCAGTCACCACGGCTTGGCGTGTCATGGTCCCGGTCATGCGTCCGTCCCTCTGTCCTTGCGGAACGCCTCCACCTCGGCACGGCGCGGAATGGGCGCGACCGCGCCATATCCCTGCGTCGACAGGGCGGCGGCGGTGTTGGCGTAGCGCGCGGCTTCGAAGGGAGAGGCACCGCACGCCATCTCGGCCAGGAAAGCGCCGTCGAATGTGTCGCCGGCTCCGGTGGCGTCCACCACCATCACCGGATGGCCGCGCACATGTTCGCGCCGCTCCGCCGTCGCCACCAGCGCGCCGTCGCTGCCCATCTTCAACACCACCAGCGGGGCCCCCATCTCGAGATAGAGGTCGGCGATGGCATCCGGATTCTCCTGTCCTGTCAGGGCCGTGGCGTCTTCCAGGCTGGGCAGCAGGATGTCGACCTGAGGCACGGTGGCATGGATCACCGCCCGCGCTCTGGCCAGCGGCCACAATTTCAGCCGCAGGTTGGTGTCGAAGGACACCGCCGTGCCGACGGCGCGCGCCTGCCCGATGGCCGCAAAGGCGGTATCGCAGGCGGACGCGCTGATCGCCTGACTGATGCCGGACAGGTGCAGATAGCGGGCGCTGGCCACGAAGCCGTCCGGCAGCAGCGCCGGAGTCATCCGGCTGGCGGCCGAACCCGCCCGCATGTAGGTGAAGGAATGACCATGGGCGCCGTGGCTGACGAAGTAGAGACCGGTGTGGGCCTCCGGATCGCGCCGGACGTGGCCGGCGTCCACTCCCTCCGTTGCCCACAGGGCCAGCAGTTCATCGGCGAATGCATCGATGCCGAGCGCGGTCAGATAGGCGACTCGCGCCCCCTGCCGCGCTGCGGCTATGGCGGCGTTCGAGGTATCGCCGCCATAGCCCTTACGATAATGGGGGCCGTCTGCGCGCTCCTGGTTGAATTCCAACAGCGGTTCGCCCAGGCAGATGATGTCGAGCGTGGTCATGGATCGGTTCCAGGATTCAGGGGGCGGTATAGGGCTTCGCCGTGACCCCGACCTTCCAGATGCGGAAGTTCGGGACGGACGGATCGGTGAAGTTCATGTCGCTGTCGACCCACAGATGCAGATGGTTGCTGGCGACGTAGAGTGCGCCGCCCGGACCCCAGGCCAGCGTGTCGGGCCAGACCATCGCGGGGTCCTGAGCCAGCGTGGCAACAGCTCCGGTCTTCGCGTCGCGGCGGAGGATGGCATTCTGGCTCAGCGCGGTCAGGTAGAGGTTGCCGTCGCGGTCAGCCGTGATGCCGTCGGTGTTCGAAGGCAGGGTTGCCACCGTGCGCACGGCGGCCCGGATCGCTTCCGGCGTCGCCGATGGATCCCGCAGTATGGCGGTTTCGACGGCATAGAGCCGGTTGCCGGTCAATGCCGTCCAATAGAGCGTTTTCTTGTCGCCGGACAGGACGATGCCATCGGCGCCGGTGCGCATCGGCTTATCTTTCAGCACCGGCCGGCCGTCGATGGCGAAGGTGAAGCCGGGCTGATCGTTGGTCTCCGGCGTGGAATCCAGCACCCGCCGGGCACTGTTGGTCTTGCGGTCGTAGACGATCAGACCGCCCTTCAGAGGATCGCAGAAAATCCCGGAATCGGCGATGTAGGCGAAGCCGGAGTCAGTATCGACGGTGATGTCGTTCAGGAACGAGCAGGTCTTGCTGCTGTCCCGGTCGCTGAACTCGTAACGCTGGATTTCCTTGCCGGCCTTCAGATCCCACAACACCAGCTTCTCGTCTCCGGGAGCGGATGGCTGGCCCGCGATGTGGCCCTGGTCGAGGATCCACATCACGTCGTCGCGATCGATCTCGAAGCCCAAAACCGCCTTCAGACCCTTCCGGTCGTCGACGGCGTTGGCGGCTTCGCTGGGAAACGGTTGTAGTGCGTAGCCGGCGCCCCGTTTGACAAGCACCGACAGGGTGGCCGGAATATCACGGCCGCCCCAGCGCGCGGTGGTCACGTAAATCCGGCCCTGGCTGTCGAGTTTCACACCCTGCATCAGCGCCTTGCCATACAGCGGGCTGGTCGTCCAGCGGGCCGCCGCCGCATCCGACAGGGCGTAGGGCAACGCGCTCCATTCCGCCACCACCGACAGGGCCGGGGAAGGGGCGCCGGATTGTCCGACGTCGGCGGCGGCGCAATGCTGCGCCGCCGCCATTGCCAAGCCGAAGGCGGTGATTGCCGTGATTGTTCTCGGCGCTTTGTTCGTATGTTTTTGACTTCCACCCATCGGACGTCCTCCCTGGTCGTCTTGCCGGTGTCAGATTCGGTTGTACTTGGCCAGCCCTTCGCGCAGCGAACCGCAGGCGATGATCAGCTTCGCCTGTTCCAGCTCGCGCTCGTCGATCTCGCGCGACATGATCAGCACCGCTTCTGCATGCTCGCGCGGCACGACGACCACGCCGTCGATGTCGGCGACGATGATGTCGCCGGGGTTGATCATGATTCCGCCGATCGATACCGGCACGTTGGCTGCCAGCGTCTTGAAGCGGCCCAGCGTCGTGCCCGGCGAGACGGCACGGGCAAAGACGGGGAAGTCGTAGTCGCGGCGGATCTCGGCGATGTCGCGCACGCCGCCGTCGAGGACGGCGCCCTCATGCTTGTTGGCGACGGCGCCGGCCGTCATCAACCCGCCCCAGACGGCGACATTTTCCCCCTCGCCGATCGAAATGCAGATGACGCTGCCGGCCGGGCTTTCGTCGATGGCGTCGAGTGCGTGGGCGGGCGGAACGAATTCGAACGTCGGCACTTCCAGGATCGTGACGGCGGGACCGACGATCTTGCGGTCGTTGATGCGCGGCTTGATCGCTTCATCCATGTATCCGCCACGGCCGGCGATCTTGTCGACCGCGTCGGCGACGGAGGCTGTGGCGACCTGACGAAAACCGGCAATCAGGTCGTCGAAGGACAGGTCGTTGGACAGGGTGGTGGTGTCGGTCATGGTGTTCCTCGCTCTATGACGGGTTTTGCAAAAAAGGATGCGGGCGGGCGGGTGGACTCAGCGGCTCCAGCGGTTCACCCAGTGGCGCGGCTCCTCGCCGCGGAACACGCGGGCGATCTCTTCCGCCGCTTTGCGCTGCAGGTCACCGATCGCCTGTTCGGAGTACCAGGCCGTGTGGTCGGTCAGCACGACGTTGGGCAACGAGAACAGGGCGGCGGCAGTATCGGGCGGCTCCGTCTCGAACACGTCGAGCCCGGCGCCGAAGATGCGGCCGGCGGACAGTGCTTCGACCAGCGCCGCCTCGTCGATCAGCCCGCCGCGCGACGTGTTGACCAGCACCGCCGTTGGCTTCATCAGCGCCAGCGTGTCGCGGTTGACGGTGTGCCGGGTCTGCGGCAGCAGAGGCGCATGGAGCGAAAGCACATCGCACTCGCGGAACAGGCGGTCCGCCGTGACGAGTTCGGCCCCATCCGGCGCCGAGGTCAGCTGCGGGTCGCAGATAAGCGTGCGGGAAAAGCCCAGACCGGCTGCCTTGCGGTGGAAGGCCCGCCCGATCAGCCCATAGCCGAACAGTCCGAGCGTGCCGCCGGCGATGCGGTGCATCGGCTCGGCCCTGCTGACATTCCACGCGCCCGCCCGGGTGGCGCGATCCCTTGCGGGAATGCGGCGAATCACCGCCAGCATCAGGGCCAGCGTATGATCGCTGACCTCTTCGAACCCATAATCGGGGACATTCGCGACATAGATGCCCCGCTGTGCCGCAGCCGCACGGTCGATGTTGTCGACACCGACCCCGTAACGGACGATGACCCGGCATTGCTGCATCGCCGCAATGGCCCGCGCGTCGATCGGGCTTTCGCGGACCAGGACCGCATCGGCCCCCGCTATCGCCCGGCATACCTGTCCGGCATCGCCATGGCATGGCCGTGCGTCGATGGTCGCACCGAAGGGTTCCAGTACGGCGCGCTCGATGTCATAGCTGCCATAGCCTTCGTCGATCACCACGACGCGCGGCGCGGAGGCGAGGCAGGGCGGGGCTTCGGGCAAGGCCCGGGTGTTCGCCGCCCCGACTGGAACGGACGTGCTGGGGATGGCCGCCATGGCGGCAGTCTCCTCTGCTGGAAGAACGGCGGGGGAGGGCGGACCTCCCCTCGCCAGAAAGATCAGGACTTGCCGTTGGCCGCGGTGGCTGCCGCCAGCAACTTGTCCACCCACGCGTTGCCGACATGACCTTCCAGATATTTCTGGACCACCGGCTGGGCGCGTTTGCGGAATGCGTCGATCTGATCGGGCGTGAGGACGGTCACCGTCATGCCCTTGCCGGTCAGGATCTTCTCGGCGTTCAGATCCTGCTCGGACGTCATCTTGCGGTGGACGTCCTTGGCGATGGCAACGCCGTCATCGACGGCCTTCTTCTGTTCGGGCGTCAGGCCGGTATAGAAGGCGTCGCTCATCAGGTAGGCATGCAGGCTATAGACGTGGCCGTCCAGTGTCGCGTATTTCTGGCTCTGGTACAGGCTGGCGGCCAGGATGTTGGTCACGCCGTTCTCCTGACCGTCGACCGTTCCCTGCGACAGGGCGGCCGGCAGTTCCGCCCAATCGATGGCGGAGGGGCTGGCGCCCAGGCTTTCCACCAGCTTGATGAAGACCGGGCTGGGCTGGACGCGGATCTTCAACCCCTTGAGGTCGTCCGGCGTGACGATCGGATGCTTGGAATTGGTGAAGTGGCGGATGCCGTTGTCGGCGTATGCCATCAGACGGATGCCGGTCTCCTTGCGCATGGCTTCACCCAGTTCCTGACCAAACGGCCCGTCCAGCACGGACCAAGCGGTCTTCTGATCCGGGAAGATGTAAGGCATCGACAGCACGTCGAAGGTCTTGAAGACGCTGGAGATGCCGCCGTCATGGACGACCGCCATCTCCAACGAGCCAAGCCGCATGCCTTCCAGCACATTGGTGGCGTTACCGAGTTGGCCTGCGGGGAATATCTGGACCTTCAGCGAGCCTTTCGTGGCGTCCTCGACATGCTTCTTGAAGGCGAGCGCTGCGGCATGAGCCGGCTGGTCCTCGCGGCCGGGCTGGAAATGAGTGTACTTGATCGTCTTGACCTGCTGTGCGGCGGCGGGACCGCCGGTCAGCAGCGTTACGGCGGCCAAGGCGGCCATTACCATCTTGAGCATACTGGTTTCCTCCGATATTTCGGTGAATTTCAGGATCAGCGCGTGTAGCCGAAGAGGCCGGGCAGCCACGTACTCAGCCCCGGGATCAGCAGGATCAGGACGAAGACGGCCATTTCCGCAGCCAGCATCGGCAGCAGCGCGCGGACCAGCTTGGGCATCGGCACTTTGGACACGACGGTGGTGACGAAGAGGACGGCACCGACCGGCGGTGTGATCATGCCGATGGTCAGGTTGAGGATGACCACCATGGCGAAGTGCAGCGGATTGATGCCGACGCTCTGGGCGAGTGGTGCCAGGATCGGCACCAGGATGATCACGGCCGGCAGCGTGTCGAGAAACAGACCGCAGATCAGGAGGAAGACCGAGACCGCGATCAGCAGCATGACCGGCGACAGGCCGAGCCCGCCGATGAACTCGCTGACCGATTGCGGAATCTGGAGGACCGTCAGCATATAGGCGAAGACGGTCGCCATGGACACGATCAGCAGGACGGCCGAGGTCATGATGGCCGTGGACACGAAGATGCGGGGCAGCATGCCGAGCGTCAGCGTGCCGAAGATGAAACGGCCGACCAGGAAGGCATAAACCGCGGCGACCGCCGACGCTTCCGTCGGTGTGAAGATCCCGCCATGGATGCCGCCCAGAATGATGATCGGCAGCATCAGCGCCGGGAAAACGCGCCACGATTCCCGCAGGAAAGGACCCCAGGCCGGACGGGCGGCGCCAAAGCTGTAATTGCGCTTGCGGGCGATCCACCAATTGACGGCAAGCAGCGCGCATCCCAGCAGGAGGCCGGGGACGATGCCCGCCAGGAACAGGCCCGCCACGCTGACGCTGGTGTCGCTCAGCGCATAGATGATCATGATGATCGACGGTGGGATGATCGGCGCGATGATCGCCCCGGATGCGGTCAAGGCGGCGGCATATTCGCCGTGATAGCCGGACTGCCGCATCATGCGGATGATGACCGATCCGGGGCCGGCGGCATCGGCCAATGCCGAGCCGGAGATGCCGGCGAAGAAAATCGCCATCAGGACATTGGCGTATCCCAGCCCGCCCCGGACATTCCCGATCAGCTGGCAGGCGAACCGCACCAGCAGATCGGTGATCCTGCCGCCGGTCATCAGTTCGGCCGCCAGAATGAAGAATGGCACGGCCATCAGCGGAAAGCTGTCGATGCCGCTGAACATGCGCTGTGGGACGAGCAGGGGGGAGAAGGTTCCACCCCACATCAGGGCCGACAATCCAGCGCCGCCCATGGTGATGGCAACCGGGACGCCGAGCGTCAGGGCGAAGAAGAAGACGATGCAGAGAACGGCGCTCATGCCGCGCTCCCCTGTTTCAGGTTTGGCTGGATGACGGCTTCGGGGGTGGGTTCGGTGATGCCGTCCTCCTCCCGTTCCGCGGCGAAATCGCGCAGGACGAAGCTCCGCAGGCTCAGCAGCAGATGCAGCGCCATCAGCGCACAACCGATGGGAATGGCGAGGTAGACCGCCCCCAGCGGCAGCTCGAGCACCGGTGAGGTCTGGCGCATGGTGAATTGCGCATAAATCCAGCCATACCAGGCGACGGTAACCAGAAAGACCAGAACCGACAGAGCGACCGCGATCCTCATGATCCGTGCGAGCCGTGGGGCGACCGCGTCCTGGAGAAGGTCGACCGACACATGTGCGCCCGCCCTCAGCGCCAATCCGGCACCGAGATAGGCGACCCAGATCATCATGAAGCGGGTCAATTCCTCGACCCATGGCAACGACAGTTCGAATAGATAGCGCAGGACTACGTTGGCGAAGACCAGCAGGGTCATCAGACCCAGCAGCGCGCCCACGGCCGCGCGATTGAACCGAAGCAAGCCCCGGTCCAGCAGATCAATCATTGTTCTCCTCCCTCACGCGCATGGCCGTTGAGGCTCTGTTTCCGAAGGTCGGTTGCGGAGACCGCCTCCCTCGGATCAGCCGGCATTCATGCTGTTGCGCTCGTCCCGGCTTCAGCGGCCCAACCGCCATACCGGTATACCGGTGTATCACGTGCAAGATGCCGC
Source organism: Azospirillum sp. TSH20 (assembly GCF_003115935.1). Taxonomy (NCBI): domain Bacteria; kingdom Pseudomonadati; phylum Pseudomonadota; class Alphaproteobacteria; order Rhodospirillales; family Azospirillaceae; genus Azospirillum; species Azospirillum sp. TSH20. The sequence goes on along the minus strand of NZ_LGQU01000056.1, from coordinate 980 downwards.
ATGCAAGACGCTTGCGTTTCGATGCGCCGGTACGACATAAGGAGGATGAATTTTCAAGGAACGAGACCCGTGGACGCTGCGCAACCTGGCAGGCTGCTGAGGCCCAAGTCGCTGACGACGCTGGTGGTGGAGGAGATCCGAAGCCGCATCGTGGAAGGTGACCTGCAACTTGGCGAGACGATCTCCGAAAATGCGCTCGCCCAGGATCTCGGGATCAGCAAAACGCCCGTACGCGACGCGATGCAGCAACTGCGCGCGGAAGGGCTGGTGGACATCCTGCCCAGCCGCGGCACTGTGGTGTTCAGCATGAGCGCCGATGACGTCGAGCAGCTTGGCACTTACCGTGAGTTGCTCGAGACGGCAGCTGTGCGGTTGTGCATGGAACGTGAGCCGTCAATTCTGGCCAAGGGACTGGCTGAAGTGGTCGGCCGCATGCACCCGGCGATCGCCGATGACGACCTGAAGGTCTACCGGCACCTGGATGCAGATTTTCATCAGTGCATCTTCGAGTCGTCAGGCAATCAATATCTTCTGGAAGCCTACATGCGCGTTTCAGTGCGCATTCAGGCTTTGCGCACACGTCTCTCGCTGGACCCGAAGCATATCCGTGATTCTTATAATGAACATATTCAGATGCTGGACATGGTTCGTGGCGGACGCACTGACGACCTTGTCGCGCTGATGTCCTTTCATGTCTCGAACACGAAGCGGTCGTTCCTCGCCAAGATTGGACGCCTTGAGGATGAGCACGCTGCCTCCTCTCGTCGTCAACGCATAAGCAGGCCAGCATAAGGGTTGTGTCAGGTTTCGCACCACAGGATGAATGAGGGCAAGACGACGCTGTCAGTTGGATGGCGTGGACTATGCGACTGCGATCATATCGCGCAGAGCGGTATGGCCCGACAATCACGGTGAGAATGGCGACAATCAGGATGAGAATGGAATGCCGCCGTCGTGTCGGAGGACGGGCGTAGCCCGAC